>JAISAA010000100.1 GCA_031266955.1 Oscillospiraceae bacterium
GCGAGCTCGGCTGCTTTCGCGTCGTCGCCCGCGTTTACCGCGTTTGCGAGCTCGGCGGCGTCCTCGCGGAGCTTCGCGTCGTATTCGGCGAGCGCGGGGAGCGTCACCGGGTCGCTGTACTTCACCGCTTCGAGAACGGGCTTTACGACAGGCGCGCGCGCGGAGAGAGCTTCGAGCTCCGCGACGAGCGTTTTCCAATCGATAGTGTTCGCCTTCACTTTTTCCTCGACGCGCTCTATCTTGACGCGCCCGGCGTTCAGCGCGATAATCCGTATCGCAAACACCGCGAGCGTTACGCATTGCGCTACGGCGAACCACATCGTCGAAACCGTGATATGCGCCGCCTGTTCGAGCGCGATTGCAAGCGCCGAGATAACAAGCTCGACCGCGAGGTACGCCGCCGCGGTATACGGCAGCGCCGCGCCCCAAGGGTAAGTGCGCGTATTTGAAAGCAAAAACAGATTTCCGCACAAAAACGCCGCTATCGCGAACAGCGTGAACACATACGCCGCTATGAACAGCGCGGTGACTTTTACTATGAGAAACGTCAGGCTTGCCACCGCCGCGAGGATCACGGCGATGAGTACCGCCGACGTCTTGTTGATACTTTTCATTCCGCCGTTCCTCCTTTATATATCAGACAGGATTTCCTGCATTTTCGCGTCGTACTGCTCGTCCGGGAGCTTGCCCTTCAGCATTTCGAGCTTTTTGAGGCGAGCTTCAAAATCGCTTTGCGAAGGCGCGGCCGGTTGCTCCGGCTCCGGTCTGTGCGGGCTCAGCGCGTTTTGAACCATACCGCCGACCGTCGCGCCAACCGTGCCGCCGACCCCCGCCGCCATTCCCATCCCCATGCCGAGGTTTGTGAACTGCCCCGCCGCCTCGTTTGACGCGGCGCGCTCCGCGACGTCGAAGCCGCGTTCGTCCTGATACGAATACCCCTCGATCTGCCGCTTGAACGCCATCGCCTCGGCCTCTATCCTCATCCGCTGCGCCTCGGTCTGCTGCGCTATGATATCCGTTTGCTGTTTAAGCTGCGCTTCGGCCACGCTGAGGTATTGGTTCGCGTGGAGCTCCTTGAAGCGCCGATATGTCCCGTCGTCCTCCGGCTTGACTATCGTCGTGACGAAAAAGCGTTCCAGCGCGACGCCGTAGTCCGAAAAGTCGGGCGCGAGCTGCGCGAGCATAGCTTCGGACATTTGGACAAGACGCTCGTCGATCTCGAAAATATTGATTTTTTCGCTTTTTATCAGCGTAGCGAGATATGTTTTCAGCTTCGTCATAAGGAACGCGCGGAATTTGCGGACGAGCGATTCCTGCGACAGAGCTTTCTCCGTCCCGACAAGCTTCACGAGAAGCTGCCGCGAGTTGTCCGCGCGCAGGCTCATCTCACCGGAGGCGCCGATCTGCAGCGGGAAGCCGTATGTCGGTTCGACGTACTCGACCTTGCTGTCCGTGCCCCACTTGATAGCGAGCTGCTCCGTCTTGTTGATGAAATACAGCTCGCAATGGAACGGCGTCTCACCCCCGGTGAATTTGCTGAACAGCTTGCCTATGAGCGGCATATTCTGAGTCTCCAGCGTGTGCCGCCCCGGCCCGAACAGGTCGAGCGCCTGCCCGTTCATAAAGAACACGGCCTCCTGCGACTCGTGGACTATGAGCTGCGCGCCGGTGTTGAAATCCTCTATGGGATGCTTCCACACAAATGTGGTGTTGTCGCCCTCGTATTTTAGGACGTCGGTGAGTTTTTCTGACATTTACGCTTCTCCCACGGGCTTATTCAAACCCGAAGTCTCTCTATTTTTACCTTGCGGCCTAAACGAAATATTTTCTATTCACTCTTTTTCATTAGAATTGTTATCTGACATAGCTGTAATACCCGCTTGTTTCAGATTTCGTGCGGCCATTTCAGAAGCTTCTGTGTTTTGCTTTTTCTGCTTGCTCTTTCTCGCAGCGCCAACTATGAGCGCAACAACAACGAGAAACCATCCAAATACCGACAGTGCATAGGCTAATGCAAAAACTTGACCCAACACCGCACCGCCTATGCCAAGAAATAATCCCAAACCAAGGGCTTTCCCGTTATTCGCCACAGTTGGTGGTGTTTCAATAATGTAACTCGGGTCAAGCCCCTTAATTTTCAACTTGTATTCCTCAATTTTAACTCGTCTGCACTGCATAGCTTCGTCTGTAAGACGATAATCAGAAACCCACTGATAGTGCCCTGGAACATAAGTTTTTCCTAGTTTCATCCCTTTTACCCACTCTTGTTTATATGAGCATGAGTTAATAGCCGCTGTCTGCACATCTATCATTTTTTTATAACACTTTATAATCTGTGCGCTATCCCCATCGGAGAGATCAACCGCCGCTTCCAAAATGTTCAAAACGCCGCTTGCCCTATCAATATAAGTTTCCCAAGAATATTTCCCCGGATGGCCCCCATCATCTTTAGAATATTCAGGCCAAACTTTATTGTCATAAGCTTTTGATGCGGTTTCAGTCATCTTTTTGGCAGCGTCATAAAGCCAATCTTTTGATTCGTCCTGACATTTTTTCAGAAATGGGAGCACCGTTTCTCTTACCGTTTTTGCATCGTTCTTGACTGTCATCGCACCCTTTAAGTCATTGTAAAATTTATTGCAACGATGAGAAAGGAGGAGGCTAAAATTCTTTTTCACTGAATCTGCGACTTCGGACATAACCTTCGCGTTATCATCAGAATGGGCGTTATCAATCGCTTTTTGAAAGTATATCAGGGACTCTTCATAGCGGTTTAGCAAACGGCTTGTACCGGTTCCCTTTATCCACCAAGCACGAGAATTAGACGGATCAATTTTTAACACCTCGTCCGCATACTTGATTGCCTCCGAATTATTGTCCGCATTCAGTGCCGTTTCCGCAAGATGCATGACTTTTTCCACATCGATTGAGTTATCTACAACCACCGTTTTGTTGATGACTACGTTGGGCGAATTAACAACGACATCGCCTTGAACCATCATCTTTTTTGCTTCTTCAACGGAATACTTAGTCCCGCAGGATTGACAGATAAATACACCCTCGGTTTTGACGAGGTCTGTGCCCCCGCACATTTCACAGGTAAGTCTTTTCATAGATATCTTTCCTTTTCTTCTTTGATTCTTTACTTAAACGCGCTGTCGATACCGGAAATTCCGGAATCTATGAGCATCGCGGCGAATTCGGGGCCGTTTATCAGTGATACATCTTTTTCGATCGCCATGTCCTTCGCGGCGTCCGTAAAATCATCAGCCGCCGAGATTACGAGCGCTTTATACGTACCGGCGGTGTTTTCGGTGTGATCCGTGAGGTAGTCACTTATTTGTATTACAGCTTCCTCGCCTGTGAGCGTTTTCCTGTCGTGGTATTTTGCTTGTATGTAGAATACGGTCTCAAAATCGTAATCCCCCAACAGCTTGAACTTTGCGATAACGTCGGCGTCGCCGGTTCCCTTGTCGGGGGCTTTTGCGGAGGGCAGCTGCGTCTCCGCGCCGTTTTTCTTGAAGTACCAAGCTATCAGCTGCTCGAACTTCTTTGGGTCGGTGATCGCCGAGGACATTTTCTCACGCAGTGTAGCGGCAAGCTTATCGGATACTATTTTTTTGACGTGGATCGGCTTACTATCTTTCACGCGTTTTACGGCATCGTCAACTGAGTTTTTTATCTTTGTGATGTCAATATTCGTGCCCCAATATTTCATACACCGAACCAGCGCATTATCGGCGTAGTCCGCCCGCTTAATATCACCCGTACGTCGTTTCACCGGCATAACAAACCCCAAATCCGCAAGCGTCCCGTCCACGCGTTTTCGCTCCTCCGACGTCGCCACGCGCGTCTCGCCAGTGATCTCATACACCGCAAACTTACCGTCATAGAGCGGCACGACGACCGTATCGTCGGTGCTCATTCCAACGACAAAGTTGTACAGCATAAACGGCTTTGTCTCCTCCGGGCAATGCTCTTTCATAAGCTGCCTGTACGCATCGTACCCGTCTTTCCGTGCCACGCTGATGACGTCCGCGCCTTCGTCGACAAGGCGGCTCCAACCGTAGGATAGCAGACCGCCGTCAAGCAGCGGCTTTGAGACGCTCCATTCGTGTGATACGCGGTGCAGCCAGTATTTGGTGATTGTGGTTGAGTTGTTCATTTTGTTTTCTCCTCTTTTTAATTTACTACGACCATATATGCTTTTAGATTTTACGACTTATATTTAAGCTGTCCCGCACCCAATTTATAGCTGTGCGAGTTGGGCAAACTTCCATCAATATACCAGCTCAGGCATCTCGGCGTCGGCTGCCAGCGCGCTTTGCGGCATAGCCGCCGCGAGAGCGAGAGCGGGCGCTCACGCTCTCGCGGCGCAGCGCGGTACGTAAGCCGAGGGGGAGCGCCGATAGTGCTGTGGATTTTTTCATTTTTATACCATTCCTTCTCCGTTTTTTAATAGTTGCGGTGCGTTTTTCGCGGGCGTTTTTGTTACGCGTATCGCGCTCCTTTCGCTTCTCAATTTTCGCCGTTCGACGCCGCGGGTCATGTAACATTTTATATTAAATGTTACATGACCCAAAAACCCCTTGCCGCCAAAGGCTTTTTAGGGCGCAGAAAGGCCCGGTGCGTGAGCGCAAGTCAAATTCCGGAGAGCAAAAAGCGTTGCGTGGCAAACGAAAAACAGCCGATGTAACATTTAATATAAAATGTTACATCGGCTGTCAGCGTCAAGTATTGGACTGCTGGGAGTATATTACCACAGGTGGAATCTCCTGTAAAGACATTTTTTTCGTTTTTCCGACAAATTTTGCGCGCGGGCGGTCGCGCCTGCGGCGCGCCATAATTATCAGCGCCCGAAGGACACCGGACGGTCTAGTCGCACACCGTCCAAAATTCCCCTCCGGCGGAGGGGTGGCGCGAAGCGACGGGGTGGTTGGCGCCGCCCGTACCGGGCGGACGTGTGATTTAACGTGCGTGCGCGCACGGGGTGGTTCATTTAGGCGTCATCGCCTAAGCAACGCTTCTGCGGGTGATCCGTTCCTCCGTAAGACCACCCCGCCCCCTGCGGGGGCTCCCCTCCACAGGAGGGGAATGGACGGCGGGCCAGGCCGTCCGAAAATCGAAACCAAATAGCCAAATGCACAAATCACGGCCTGTATTTCGTAGGGGACGCTGTCCCTGTCGCGCCATGCTGCGTTGCGCGCGGCGTCATTGCTATGGCGAACGGCTTCGCCGTTCGACGCGACGAAATTGTTATGGCGCGCCGCAGGCGCGACGTCCCGGTTCACAGGAAATTTTGCGGCTAATGGGGGGCGCACGGGTCGCAGTGGACTGCGACCCCTACGGGGGGATTGTGCATATTGCCAATGTGCGGTTAATTTTCGGACATCATCGGGCGGATCACCATCTGCCCCTACTACTGCGAAATATCTAAAACTTGTCGTAAAAAGACATAGATTCAATGCATCGCAACGAAAAAGAGCGGCATTTTCTGACAACTTTTAGACGTTTCGGCGTACTACGACGCAACGAATATGCCCGAATAGGGCGCGATAAATCGCGCCCTTACGGACGGATGCAACGCCGCACATCCCGTTTGCACAGCAGGGCGGCAGCGAAACGAGTGGATTCGCGTGTTGACAATAGAGCGCCATCGCACCACGCCCCCCGATACAGCCAAAAAATGATAGCGCCGCGCCTACCGACTGCGAACAACCCCCGTAAGCCCCCGCGATTCAGAGGATTCCAAAGGATACTTCCTTTGGCGGTTCTTTCCCCCATTTCTTTCCGCAAAGAAATGGGGCGCCGCGCCGCGCAGGCGCA
>JAISAA010000286.1 GCA_031266955.1 Oscillospiraceae bacterium
CTGCGCGAGCTGCTCTCCCGCGGCGGCGAGGTCATACTCTCCGGCGACGCGCACGCCACGGCGTCCGTCGCGTATAAATTCCCCGAGATGGAGGAGCTGCTGCGCTCCGCCGGCTTCAAGTACAGAAAAATCCTCACGCCGTCGGGCTTTTGCGACGTAAGGCTTTAACACATAACGCTTGGATTTTTGAGGTGACAAAATGGACTACGCGAAGCAATCGCTGAAGTTGCATTACGAATGGGCGGGCAAGCTTTCGGTTCAGCCGAAAATGGACGTGCGCTCGCGCGAGGCGCTGTCGCTCGCGTACACGCCGGGCGTCGCCGCGCCGTGCCTTGAAATCGCCCGCGACGCCGCGAAAAGCTATGAGCTCACGGGGCGCGGGAACACGGTCGCCGTCATCACGGACGGCACGGCGGTGCTCGGCCTCGGCGATATAGGGCCGGAGGCGGCGATGCCCGTGATGGAGGGCAAGTGCGTGCTTTTCAAGGCGTTCGGCGGCATCGACGCCGTCCCGCTCTGCCTGCGCACGCGCGACGTCGATGAAATCGTTGACACGGTCGCGCTTCTTGCCGGCTCGTTTGGCGGGATAAATCTTGAGGATATTTCCGCGCCGCGCTGCTTTGAGATAGAGCGGCGGCTAAAAGCCCGCTGCGATATACCGGTTTTCCACGACGACCAGCACGGCACCGCCATAGTAGTCGCCGCCGCCCTGCTCGGCGCGCTCGACGTCACACAGCGCCGAGTGAGCGCCGTCCGCGCCGTGATAAACGGAGCCGGCGCGGCGGGGATCGCCATAGCCCGGATGCTGCTCCTGCTCGGCGCCGAAAATGTCATACTGTGCGACAGGACGGGCGCCGTTTACGCGGGCCGCGAAAACCTGAACGCCGAGAAAGCCGCCGTGGCAAGCCTTACAAACCCGGAGCGCGTACACGGTTCCCTCACCGACGCGCTCCGCGGCGCCGACGTATTTATCGGCGCCTCCGCGCCCGGCACGCTTACGCCCGAAATGGTGCGCTCTATGGCGTCTGGCCCCGTCGTATTTCCGATGGCGAATCCCGTTCCGGAGATTTTTCCGGAAGAAGCGCTTGCCGCGGGCGCCGCCGTCGTCGGCACGGGGCGCAGTGATTTTCCGAATCAGATAAACAACGTGCTCGCGTTCCCCGGCGTTTTCCGCGGCGCGCTCGACGCGCGCGCCTCCGATATAAACGACGAAATGAAGCTCGCCGCGGCGCGCGCGCTGTATTCTCTCGCGCAAAGCGCGCCGGACTCTCTCGGTCGCGGGTATATAATCCCGGAGCCGTTCGACGCCCGCGTCGTCCCCGCCGTCGCAGAGGCGGTCGCCCGGGCGGCGATAGCGTCCGGCGTCGCGCGCGCGGAGCCGGCATAAGCTATGGAAAGATTGAATTTAAGCAGGCTTCAGGCGGACGAGATATCGGCGCGCGCCGTCGCCTGCGTTTCCGGGGCGCCGCCGCCCTGCGCGCGGGAGTGCCCGTTCGGGCTGGATGTGCGTTCATTTATATCAAAAGCGGAAAAGGGGCGCTGGCAGGCGGCGTATAAGACGTATCGGGACGCCGTGGTCTTCCCGGAAATCGTCTCGCGGCTGTGTCCCGCTCCGTGCTCCGGCGCGTGCGCGCGCAAAGACGCCGGAGGCGCTATTGACCTCGGCGGGCTTGAGCGCGCCGTTGTAAATCTTACGCGCGACAAGCGGCGCGACGGCTACGCCATCCCTCAAAAGTCCGGCACAGCCGCCGTCGTCGGCGCCGGGCCCTCCGGGCTGTCCGCCGCGCTGTCGTTGGCTCTGAAACGCTATAGCGTGACTGTCTTTGAGCGCGAAAGCTCTTGGGGCGGCTCGCTGCGCGGACACGCCGAATTCGGCGCGTTTGACGCTGAGTTTTCCCAAAGCTTCGCGTCGCTCGGCGCGGAATTTCAGTTTGGCCGCGAAATATCCTCCCTCGCGGAGCTCGCTGACTTCGGCGCGGTCTACGTCGCGACGGGCGACGGCGGAGAGGATTTCGGCCTTCTCGCGGGGCTTGACCGCGAGTCGCTGTCAACCTCCGACCCGCGCGTTTTTCTCGGCGGCGGTCTCACGGGCGCGGAGCTTATGGATGCGATAGCGCATGGCCGCGCCGCGGCCCGCTCCCTCGAATCTTACTTTCAAATCGGCAAAGCGCCGCCCGCCGCGCGCGCGTCCGTGTGCTCCTGGACGCCGGATACGTCTGAGATCGAGGCCGCTCCCCGCGTTGCTCCCGCGGACCCGTCCGGCGCGTTTACGGATATTGAAGCCCGCGCCGAGGCCGCCCGTTGCCTGAAATGCGACTGCGATGTCTGTCTGCAAGGCTGCGAAATGCTGCGCCGCTTTCACAAGCTGCCGATGAAAATAGCCTCCGAGGTCTTTACGGATATTCACGCCAACCCGCCGTATTCCTCGCACACGCTGACGCGCGAAGCGTATTCGTGCAGCGACTGCGGCCACTGCAAGCGCCGCTGCCCCGAGTCAATCGACGTCGGAGAGCTGCTGCGCCTCTCCCGCCGCGCGCGCGTCGAATCCGGCGCCGCGCCGCCGGCGCTGCACGATTATTGGCTGCGCGAAATGCGATTTTCGTCGGACGGCGCGGCGTTCTATTCGGCGTGTAACGAAAAAGGCTCTTGCGAATACGTGTTCTTCCCCGGCTGTCAGCTCGGCGCGTATGACCCGCGGCACGTATCGCTTTCGCTTGCGGCGCTGCGAAAAAACTATGACGCCGGCGTCTTTTTAGGCTGCTGCGGCGCGCCCGCGTACTGGGCCGGCGACGACGACGCTCTCGAAGAGAACTCCGCGCTGATACGCCGCGCGTGGAGCGAGCTCGGCGAACCGAAATTTGTCATGGCGTGCATGACTTGCGAGAAATTATTTTCTGATTTATTTCCGGAAATAGAATGCGTGTCGCTGTATGAAATGCTGGCGGCTTGTGAACAGGGCGCAACAGATCACGAGGGCGCGATAAATCGCGCCCCTACGGATGCCCCGTCCGCGGTAGGG
>JAISAA010000022.1 GCA_031266955.1 Oscillospiraceae bacterium
GCCCTCAAGCCCACAAGCCCTCAAGCCCTCAAGCCCTCAAGCCCTCAAGCCCTCAAGCCCTCAAGCCCTCAAGCCCTCAAGCCCTCAAGCCCTCAAGCCCTCAAGCCCTCAAGCCCTCAATATAAAATTATTGTAGCACGAGGCTTTTGATTTGTCAATAGATTTATGGTAAATATTTTATCGGATTCACGGGGACTCCGTCTTTTCTGATCTCAAAGTGGCAGTGCACGCCGCTGGCGACGCCCGTCGCGCCCATTTCCGCGATCTTCTGCCCGCGGCTCACGCGCTCCCCCTCGCTGACGAGTAATTTGCTGTTGTGCCCGTAGTAGGTCACGTCGCCGTTGTCGTGCTTTATCTGCACGAGCAAGCCGAAGCCTTTAATTGAATCGTCGGCTAAAATGACCTCGCCGCCGTCGGCGGCGTATATCGCGTCGCCCTTGCCGCCGGCGATGTCGATGCCCTTGTGGTCGGAGGAGCCTATCGCGTCGCGGCGGAAGCCGAAAAACGACGATATCTCCCCCGCCGCCGGCCTGATATAGCTGCCGTATGAGGCGGTCGGCGGCCTTTCGGCGGTGCCCACGGCAATTTGCTCGGCCACCGGCGCTATTATCAGCTCGCTTGACACCGTCTCTTTGGGATCATCCTCCCCCTCATAATACTCCCGCAGCGTAATGACGCGGCGCAGCCCGTCGCGCCCGCCGGTCACGACTACGGTGTCGCCCTCGTACATTTCGGGCGACGATACCGTGACCGTTTCAAAAGGCACGGTAAGATAATTTGACGCTTCCTCGACGCGGACGCGCGACGGGGCGCGGACTTCGTTTTTGACGGAAATGCTTGTCGTTTCCTGTACTTTTACGTTACCTGCCAGCGCCGCGCGCGGAGCGACCAAGGCCGCCGCCGCGATGACCGCAGCCGTTACCGCGGCGGCGTACATTGCCGCGTCGCGGCGGCGCCTCCGCTGCGGCGCAGCGAAAATAGAGCCCGCGCAAATCATCTCGCGGGGGAATGCAAGCATTTTCGTGTCGCTCTGACGCATAAAATCGCTCCTTAGATAAATAACACTTGATTACAGTTAGGCCGCCGTTGGGCCGCTGTTCAGCTATATTTCTGTTACTTTTCGTATACTACAGCATCGCCGGGCGCTTGTCAATGTTTTTTTGAAAAATATTTTTTAGCGGCGGCGCGCGATTTTGCTCTTGCAAAACGGCGTATAATGCTGTAGCATACAGTAAATTAAAGTGAAAGTAACAAAAGTGAGGGCGTTATCGTATGAACGGCAAAAAAATATACAGGCTTGTTATTCCCGCGGCCGCGTGTTTGGCTTTGGCGGCGGGCGCTTTCTTCGTATACGGCGCATTGAATCCGGCTTTGCCGGATTCACCAATATTATCAATACGGGCCGACGGCCCGGAGTCGCCCGAGAGGGCGACAAAGGACCCGTCGAGTCGGGCCGCGGGCGGTGAACCGGTCAGCCGGGATCACTCTGCGGACAGCGGCGCCGTCAGTGTAGGGAACGGCGCGCCGGCCGGTGCGGAGCTTCCTCCGTCCGATTTGGTGATTGACCCCGATTTTGAATCCGCCGCCTGCTACGCCCCGCCCGACGATTGGCGCGGTTTGCCCGCCGAGGATTTCATTCTTGAAGAGCAAAGCGACGGCGCCGCCGACCGTATGGCATTTACAACGCTCCAAGAGCTTGCGGAGCACGCCGATGCGTTCGTCGTTGTTCCCCGAGTCCGCGAAACCGCGCCGGACGGCGATAATCTGCAAAGCGCGATCGCCGAATACGCGGGCTCGATCGGAGACGTGATAACAACGCGGCAATGGGACGACCGCACGGTTTCAACCGGGAGCCGGATACTCCTTCGCCAAATACTGATCGGCGGCTGCGTAATGAACGAACCGAACAATTTGCTCCGCGCCGGCGGCGTTTATCTGCTTCCCGTAAAGCTCGATCCGTATTTGGGCGCGTATAGAGTCGTCGGCGACCTTGACGTGCTGTTTGAGCTTGACGACGCCGGCAAAATAGTGTCGCACTCGCGCTATCCCGAGCTGAACAAGTATGACGGCGAAGCGTTCTCAGCGCTGCTGGACGCCGTCCGTGCGCTGTATCCGCCGATTAAAGCCGAGTTTATTGAACAGCCGATAAACTCCGCGGAACAGGCCGAAATTCAGCTCAACGCCGCCTACATCAGCCACGGGTTCCGCAAATTCAGCGCGGAATTTGAGAAAGAGACCGTCATAAAAGGCGCGGACGCGTATCTGTTCATTGAATCCGGCTCCGCCGGATTCACCAATATTATCAATACGGGCCGACGGCCCGGAGTCGCCCGAGAGGGCGACAAGGTCTCGCTCGGCGCGTACGGCTTCTCCGAATACGCCGTGATAGCGAAAAAGAACGGCGCGTTCATAAGGGGCGACTTTGACTCAAACGGAGAGCTGACGACGCTCGGCGGATCAGGCCTTTTCCCAAAGAACAGCCGATAAAGGCGCGCGGGACGGCTGCGGCCTTCCCCCGTCAATGTATAAAAGCTTATTTTTCGGGCGAGAATTGACTTTGCGCCGCGCGTGAAACGCGCGGACGTTTGATTTAACGTGCGTGCGCGCACGGGGAACGCGCTTCGCGCGGCGTTAATCTATTTCAATATCCCGAAAGGCTTTTTTATGATGAAATTTCGTACTTGGGAGCTATCTTTTATAGCCGCCGCCGTCCTCGCTCTGCTTGTCGGCTCGTCGGTCTCGCGGGAGCAGGCGGAGCTGTCGGCGAAGCTTGTTCGCCTTCACGTCGTCGCGAGCTCCGATTCCGAAGCGGACCAGGCGTTAAAGCTCCGCGTCCGCGACGCCGTTTTAGAAACGCTGTCCGCTCCCCTGTCGGACGCCGGCGGCGCGCGCGAGGCTGAGTACATTATAAATAAAGAGCTCGGCGCGGTCGAGGCCGCCGCGCTGAGCGAAATACGCGGCTCCGGCTTTGATTACGGCGTCACGGCGAGCGTCGTCGAAGAGGATTTTCCGACGAGGGAGTATGATACCTTCTCTCTCCCCGCCGGGCGATACACCGCGCTGCGCGTCACTATCGGCGAGGGCGGGGGGCGCAATTGGTGGTGCGTCGTGTTCCCGCCGCTGTGCGCCGGCGGCTTCGGGAGCGATGCGCTTAGCGATTCGGCGCTCGCTTCGCTCGGCGAGGTTGAGCGCGGCTCCGCCGCGCTCACTGATAATATTTGCGCGCCCGGTCTCACCGGGCGCGACATCAAGCTCATCACGGAGGAGGACGGGTATGTCGTGCGCTTTAAGTGTATGGAACTGCTCGGGGCGCTGCGCGCGCTGCTTGGGAAAGCATAAATTTTTGCGTATTGCATAAGCCGCGGCGCGGTGGTACAATGGCGACTGAAAAATATCCGGCAAGCGCCGCGCGCAGCGCGGATATTGGAGGTTTTACGATGCTCGGTATCGCCCGCAGAAAGAGCGCCGTGATGTGGACTGTTCTGTTAATCGCGACGGTGCAGATGCCCCATCTCGGGCTGTCGTCCGGCACGAACAGCATAAAGGAGTATTTCGCGCTGCCCGACGCCACAGTGCAGGTCGCCGTCGCGCTGCCCGCACTTTTGTCCACGGTCGCGGGCTTTATCTCGGCGCTGCTGATACGATACCGGCTGGTCACGAAAAAGGCGGCCGCCGTCGCGGGCGTCTTTCTCGTCGGCTTGACGGGCGTGGCGGCGGTCGCGTTCCATTCGTCGTTTTGGCAGGTGTATCTTTACAGCATACTGATCGGCGCGGGTATGGGCGCGTATATCCCGAACGCGCAGGGGATAGCCATCGACGTGTTTGACGAGCGCGAATTTCAGATAATCGCGGGGATGCAATCCTCATTCGTAAACTGCGGCGGCATCGTGCTCAGTCTCGCCGGCGGCTTTCTCATATCGCGGACCGGGCGGTGGTACTCGGCATACGCGACGCTGCTTGTAACGCTGCCGATAGCGTTTATCGCGTTGAAGAATCTGCTGGGCGAAGAACGGCGGGCGTCCGGTCCCGGCGCGCCGACGGGCGGCGCCGCAAGCCCTCGCCCGACGAAGCTTGACCGCGGGGTTTACCGCTATACGCTCGGAATATTCGTGTTTATGGCGCTGTACTGCGTGCTCTCCGGAAATATCGCGATACATATATCAAATTACGGCGCGGGCGACGCCGGTATGGCGGGCATAGCGCTGGCGCTGGCTATGGGAGGGGGCGCGGCCGCCGGGCTCGTTTTCTCAAAGCTCTCGTCCGCGCTGCGGGACAATATGGCGCCGCTCGCGCATATTGAGCTGTTTATCAGCTATATGCTGCTCGGTATATTCCCGTCGTCCGGGGCCGTTATACTAATCGCGTCGTTTATCGGCGGGCTGTCGCTGTCTACGATGGTTCCGCACTGCATTTTCTCCGTGTCCGCGCTCGTCGATCCGACGAATTCGTCCACCGCGTCGATGCTCACCGGAACGCT
>JAISAA010000033.1 GCA_031266955.1 Oscillospiraceae bacterium
ACAACCCTCGCCGCTCATACGCCTGTAGATACGGAGTACAAAAACGACGCGCGAAAAGCCGCCGTAAAATACATCCGCAATTTCGTAGCGCAGTACCTGAAATTCGACCCCGTGACGGATGAAGACAGAACCGCGATGGGCATTCACAACCACAACCCGAAACCGACGCCGGTTCCGATCCCGAAAACAGTCCCGGAGCTGACAATAGACAGCGGCACGCCTCGCTGCCTGATCGTCAATTACCGCGACAAAGACAGCGAACGCCGCGCCAAACCCGCCGGCGTCCACGGCATAGAAATCCGCTGGGCGATTTCAGACGCGCCGCCGGCAGACGTCGAAGACCTGATAAATTCGTCGTTTGACACAAAATCGCCGCTCACCCTCGAATTCAAAGAACACGAACGCGGCAAAAAGGTTTACCTCTGCGGAAGATGGGAAATTAACCGGGAAGGCGAAAAAGGACATTTCGGCGACATTGTCGAGGCGTTTGTGCCGTAAGCGCGCTCCGCGCGCTCACTCGTGATTTAACGTGCGTGCGCGCGTCGCGCCTACGGCGCGCCATATCAATGACGTCGCGCTTTGCGCGACAGGAACGCGCCGTAGGCGCGACGTAAACGAAAAAATCCTCCGCCAAAACAAATGGCGGGGGATTTTTTGCTTGGTGCACAAGGGACGGCGGGCGGTCGAGGGCGACCGCCCCTACACGGTTCCGGTGTTTCGTCCTGTAGGGGCGACCGTCCCGCGCCCTTCGGGCGCGGATTATTATGGCGCGCCGCAGGCGCGACCGCCCGCCGTTTCAAATTCCCCTCCGGTGGAGGTGTGGCGCGAAGCGACGGGGTGGTTGCGCCGCACCCCCTGTAGGGGCGCGTTTCAAACGCGCCCGGTTCTGCACCCAGTTTTCCCGGTTCGGCAAACACGAATCACCGGGAATCAGGGGAGGTTGAAACCTGTCCCTACGGGACGTGGGATACGGCGGGGCGTCGGGGACGCCGCCCCCTGCTGCGGACGGGAATCGCCGCGCGAATGCGCGTACCCTGTTCGTGCGGACGTACGATTTAACGCGCGCGTCCCCGTCCCCATAGTACGCCGAAACGTCTAAAAGTTGTCAGAAAATGCCGCTCTTTTTTGTTGCGATGCATTGAATCTATGTCTTTTTACGACAAGTTTTAGATATTTCGCAGTAGTAGGGGCGCGGCACGCCGCGCCCTGACATCCGCGCCGTCATATGCCACGGGCGCGATAAAAACCCGCGTTCCCCGTAGGGGACGATGGCAATCGTCCCGCGTCCATTGTCCGCGTCCACCGACCCACATCCATTGTCCCGCGTCCGGGTTCCGGTGACGGGCGGATTGCCATCCGCCCCTACAGGGTATTGCGCCGTAGGGGCGGACACATAGGTTCGCCCCTACGCAACCATATTTGCAAATTTTTGTTGCAAATCATATCGACCTCCCGACCGCCAATACGCCGGGCAATGCGAGATACTCCCCCGCGTCCGCCACCCCGCCCGTGGGTATGAACAGCATTTCGGGAAACACCGCCGCCATTGCCTTTACAAAGCCCGCGCCGCCAAGCTGTGATACCGGGAACAGCTTTAGAACCTCGCAGCCCGCCGCGGCGGCGCTCATTATCTCCGTGGGCGTCGCGCAGCCCGGAATGTAAAGCGTCTTATGGGCCTTGCAGCACTCAAACACCTCCCGCGAAAATCCCGGCGACACAATAAACCCGGCGCCGCATTCCAGCGCAAACTCCGCCTGCCTCCGCGTCAAAACCGTACCCGCTCCAAAGCATATCCCCTCTTGCCCCAGCCGCTTAATAACTTCGTTTGCGGCGCCGGTGCGCATAGTCACCTCGACGCAATCCAGCGAGCGGCAAAGCTCAAAACTTTTGCCGATATCTGTATCTGTATCCGGGATCGTCGCAATGGGAATTACGCGTACCGCTCTGAGCCTGTCTATCACAGTGTTTCCTCCAAGGTTCTCCTCACCGCGCCGATACCGCGCCGCATTTGCGCTAAATATTGCGCGGTTTCGGCTTTAAGCGGCAAATAGTCTATCGCCGCTTGACTGAACGCAGGGTCGGGCGAGAGCTCAAACGTATTCCCGAAGTCGTCCACTCCGTCGCGATATCGCAGCCAGCCCGCGAATACGAGGGGCACGGCGACAAGCGGCGTTTTCGCCCTGCGAACAGTCTCTCCGAACCGTATCGGAAGCTTCTGCGAGGTGTCACACGCTATGCGCTGCGGGGTGTCCGGCAGAAACGGGTTGGGCAGACGTACCGTCAAAACCTCGCTGAGAAACCCGGCGGGGTCGATTATTCCGGGGCTGTCTACGGTCGGCAGCGCCTCTTCATAGCCAAGCCGTTGGAGCAGTTTTACAAGCAGAGGGTCATCCATCTCATCGCTGATTTTGACGTAGCCCAGCAGGCATCCGAATACGGCTAACGCGGTGTGGAGCGGATTCAGCAACGCGCACAGCTTCATCCGCTCGCATTTTTCAACGGTCGCGCGGTCGGTGAAGTATACGCCGGGGCCGCTTATCGGCGGTCTGCCGTTGGGAAAATCGTCCTCTATGACAAGATACTGCGTTTCCTCGGCTTCGATAAGCCGAGGATCGGCGGAGTACGGAGTGATTTTGTCCACCATAGTACAAGGATAGGCAAAACGGTCGATGCCGATGACCTCGCGCAGCTTGTCGCCGTTCGCCGACAGATTATCCATACTCACCAGCGCAAGCGGCGCCGTGCGCTTTGAAAGCGCGTCGCGCAGGAACGCCCACATCTGCGACGGCAGATAGCCCTTTTCGGTGACGGTGAATGAGACCGCCTGCAATTTCGGCGACGACAACAGCTCCCGGATACGCTCCGCATCGCGGTCAAGGTTGAGAGCTTCCGCGATCGACGAGACGGTTCGCCGCTCTTTCGTGCCGTTCGCTTTGAGCGTGGTAAGCATGTACGGCTCCGCGCTGGGCACGCCGCGCGTGACGGTCACGATCGGGCATTGCGCGACGGCGGCGGGCAGCGCCTTAAAAAAGTTTCCCGGCCCGAAATGCAGCCAAGCCGTGTCTGTCATATTGCCTCCCATAAGCCGTTCAGATACGCCAGCCCCAGCGCGCGGTCGAATAGCCCGTATCCGGGGCGCCCGCTTTCGCCCCATATCAT
>JAISAA010000110.1 GCA_031266955.1 Oscillospiraceae bacterium
ACTCTCACGAATATGCCGGAAAGCGAGCTGCGGCGCGTCATCGAATTGCGCGTTTCGCCGCTGAACGTCTCCGTACATACGATGGCCCCCGCCCTGCGCGCGTATATGCTCGGCAATAAAGCCGGCTCGCGCGGGGTGTCCGCGATACGGCGGCTCGCGCGAGCGGGGATTTTGATGAACTGTCAAATCGTCGTCTGCCCCGGCGTCAACGACGGCGCGGAGCTTGATTACAGCATGGACGAGCTGCGAAAGCTGTATCCATCCGTTCACAGCGTGTCTGTCGTGCCCGTCGGTCTGACGCGGCACCGCGAGGGACTGCCGGAGCTCACGGCGTTCAACGCGGAAAAGGCGAGAGAAGTCGTCGCCCAGGTGGAAGCCGCGGCGGCAAAATGCCGCGCCGAACTCGGCTCCGGGATTTTTTTCGCCGCCGACGAGCTGTATATCAAGGCGGGACTCGGCCTGCCGCCGGACGAGAGCTATGAGGACTATCCGCAGCTTGAAAACGGCGTCGGGATGATGCGCTCGCTCATAACGGAGTTCGACGCGGCGCTCGAAAACGCGGACGCCGCCGTCGTAGTAAATGACAGTCCTTTCACCGCCGTGACGGGGCGAGCCGCCGAAAAATTCATATCCGCGCTGCTCGACGGTGCCCGGGAAAAGTTAGCTATCTCCGGAGACGTAGCGGGAGTGACGAACGATTTTTTCGGCGACTGTGTAGATGTCGCGGGGCTCGTCACAGGCGGGGATATAATAAGCGCGCTGAAAGCGCGCGGGCACGCGCCGCGGCTTTTGATCCCCGAAAATATGCTGCGGCGCGGGGAAGATATGTTCCTCGACGGCGTAACGGTCGGCGAGCTGGAGAAAGCGCTCGGAGCCGCCGTCCGCGTCGTCCGGCAGGACGGGGCGGATCTGCTCCGCGCAATGATAGGAGAATGAGAAATGCAAAAGCCGCTTATCGCCATAGTCGGGCGTCCGAACGTGGGCAAGTCTATGCTTTTTAACAGAATAGCCGGACGCCGGCTGTCCATCGTCGAGGACACGCCCGGCGTCACGCGCGACCGTGTTTACGCGTCGTCCGACTGGAACGGCCGGAGCTTTGACCTCGTGGATACAGGCGGGATCGAGCCGCAGGGCGGCGGTGAAATCTTGCTGTTTATGCGCGAGCAGGCGCAAATCGCGATAGATATGTCGGACGTCATCGTCCTCGTGTGCGATATCACGACGGGCGTTACGGCGTCCGACGACGAGGTCGCGTCTATGCTGCTGCGCTCAAAGAAGCCCGTCGTGCTCGCCGTGAACAAATGCGACGGCACGGGTGCCGGGAACCCGGATATTTACGAATTCTATTCCCTCGGTCTCGGGGACCCGATACCCGTGTCCGCCGTACACGGGCACGGCACGGGCGACCTGCTTGACGAATGTGTAAAGCTGTTCCCGCAAAACCCGGACGGGGACGATGCGGAGGAGGACGAGCGCGTTTCCGTCGCCATCATCGGCAAGCCGAACGCGGGCAAATCGTCACTGCTAAACCGGATTTTGGGCGAAACGCGCGTCATCGTATCCGAGACGGCGGGAACGACGCGCGACGCCGTGGACGCGCTGTTTGAGAACGAAACGGGCAAATATCTTTTCATCGACACGGCGGGCATACGCCGGAAATCGCGCGTGGACAACAGGATCGAAAAATACAGCGTCCTGCGCGCGCAAATGGCTATCGAGCGCTGCAACGTGTGCGTCATAATGATCGACGCCGCCGAGGGCGTGACGGAGCAGGACACAAAGGTCGCCGGAATGGCGCACGAGGCGGGCCGCGCCTGCATCATCGCCGTGAACAAATGGGACCTTATCGAAAAGCAAACGCACACGACGGAGCGCACGCACGAAGCCGTCCGCCGCGATTTAAGCTTTATGGCATACGCCCCGATAATCTTCATATCGGCGAAAACGGGCCAGCGTGTTGACAGGCTTTTCGAGCTCATAAACTACGTCGCGAATCAGGCCTCGATGCGGATAACGACGGGCGCGCTGAACGGAGTGCTCGCCGACGCGATGGCGCGCCAGCAGCCGCCGACGGACAAGGGCCGCCGCCTGAAAATCTACTATATAACGCAGACCGGCATCCGCCCCCCCTCCTTCGTCTGCTTTTGCAACGACGCGGAGCTTTTTCACTTTTCATACAAACGCTATCTCGAAAATCAGATCCGCGCCGTCTACGGGCTTGAGGGAACGCCCATACGGATAATAATTCGCCAAAAGGGAGATGAGAACAGATGAGCAAAACGGCGGTAATCATAATCGTTCACATCGCCGCCGCCGCGCTGACGTATGTCATCGGCAGCGTCAACGGCGCGATAATCACCTCAAAATATCTTTACCGGCGCGATATCCGGGAGCTCGGCAGCGGGAATCCCGGCCTCAACAATTTCCACCGCGTATTCGGCGCGCGCGGCGCGCTGCTGATGATCGTCATCGACGTCGCGAAAACGCTCGGCCCCGTGCTGCTCGGCGGCTGGATTTTCTCGCTTTTAGGGCAAAGCTCGCCCGAACACGCGAAATACGGCTGGCTTTACGGCAGAATATACGCCGGCTTTTTTGTTATGCTCGGGCACAGCTTTCCCGTGTTTTACGGGTTTAAGGGAGGCCGCGCCGTCCTTGCCGTCGGGATATTGCTTTTCAGTTTAGACTGGCGCGTTTCGGTTTTGGGCTGGGGGATATTCATCATCGTGCTGGCGGCGACGCGGTACGTTTCGCTCGGCGCGATCATCGGCGTATGGGGGTATCCCGCGGCGCTCGCGATTTTTCGCATCGGCGGCGCGCCGGAGCTTGTTTTGGCGATCTTATCGTCGGCGCTGCTCGTCGCGCGGCACAGCGCGAATATCAAGAGGCTTTTGACAGGGACTGAAT
Organism: Oscillospiraceae bacterium; assembly: GCA_031266955.1. Taxonomy (GTDB): domain Bacteria; phylum Bacillota; class Clostridia; order Oscillospirales; family Oscillospiraceae; genus JAIRRO01. Next base: position 2,905 of record JAISAA010000110.1, read on the forward strand.
CAAAATTGAGTTTTAAGCGCAACAGGAAGGATACATAATTACGTCTGCGCGGCGGGCGCCGGCAAACGGGCTTTGCCCGCCGCGCGCCCGCCCAGCTACAGCTCCCGCAGCGGTTCCTTAGCGGCTTTCTTTTCGCTTATCCGTGGAATGAGCCCGATCAGCCGCAGCGCGACGTTCACCTCCAAGCTCACCTTGCGCAGCGCCTCGATTTGAACGCTCGTCATATCCTCCGTCTCGGGCGTCCGCCCGAGCTTGCGCGCTTCGTCGCACAGGGCGGCAAGACTGCCGTATTCGCTCTCGCTGAGCTTATTGCGCTTATTCGACGACAGCATTTCCGGCGTCGCGTGGAGCGCGCCGTATTCCATCTCCGCCCGGTTCCTTTGCACCCGGTCCATATACGGGAACCCGCACAGGCGGTACACGCCGTCCCAATCCCCGGCGGCGTACCACAGCGTCATTCCGAGTATGTCGGGCACCTCAACTATGAGCGGCGGGCGTCCGAGCGTTTCCGATATATTTTTGAACTGCTCTATCGGTTTTGTGTACGCCGGGCCGGAGTCTCCGAACAGCCGTCTGTTCCGGCATACGCGCTTGAGGAGCTTTATGT
>JAISAA010000086.1 GCA_031266955.1 Oscillospiraceae bacterium
CGGTGAAGCTGCCAGCCGACGGCGTGTTTTTCGATAAATCCGTCAAGCTCCCCGGCGCGCTCCGCGACGCCCGTGACGACGCGTTTCAGATATTCAGCCTCCGCTCCGCGGGGCGCGGAATTATACAGCTCATCCTCCCCGCGGAGCGACGTATAATACTCCTCCGACAAAATCTCGTCCACAAATTCCCCGGCTTCTCCCGCGTCGCGTCCGTTTTCACCCAGCGCGAACACGAGCCTTACAGCCAGCTCGCGCGTTCCCGTCCTTGTCATACGCTCTCCCGTTAAGCTTATTTAGTTTTTTTCAGGGATACGCCGCTGATATGGACGTTTACCGCCTCGGGCCTGATGCCGATGGACGCTTCCACGGCTTCGCTGACCGCGCGCTGCACATTTTCGCCGAGCTTTGACAGCGCGCAGCCGAATTCCGCGACGATGTATACGTCAAACGACACGGATTTTTCCGCCACCGCCGCGCGTATTGAGCGCGTAAGCGCCTTTTTGCTCAGCAGCTCCCCGATGTCCCGCCCGTATGACGGGTAAAGCGCGTAAACGCCCTCGACCTCCGCCGTCGCGCCGCCCGCTATGACAGTCAGAACGTCCTCCGAGATGTTCACGCTTCCGCCCTCGTCGGCGTATGTGATGTAAGTTTTAGGTTCGCTCATTTGCCCCTCCGCCCGCGCGCTGAGTCCGGTGTCGCCCTCGCGCCGTGTTGATGTTGATGCTCAGGCCGCGCCGTACCGCGCCGCCTGAGGACATTATAGCACATAAATGCGGATAACAAAAGCAAAATTATTTTCCCTCCGTCACCGGAAACCGGAGGATGGACGCGGGACGATTACCATCGTCCCCTACGGGGAGCGCGGGCGCCGCCGCGCGCCCTCTGAAAAAAATTTTATTTTTTCTCTTGACAAGTTCTTCCGACAGGTATATATTAGCACTCAGAGAATTAGAATTCCGGCAAGAATCCATGCGCCGCAGCCCTGCCCGTATATACGGGCAAAAACCGAACCGCCGCGCTTGCTGAATAAGCAAGCGCGATAAGGCTCCTGCCGTTGAGCCAAGCCCCGTTAAGCGGTGAGCACGCCCCGGAAAACCGACTCGCGCCAACTGAATACACCACATCCCAAAGTTCATCTGAGCAGCCGTCGCGCCATTAGCGGCGGTTCGCCCAAGCAGAAATGCTTGCAGGGCGGCAAAGGCCGCCTTCGCGGGACGGAAAATCCCCGGTCCGTACCCGTATAGAAGGAGACAACCGCGGAATCGTGTTTTGAAACAAAACACGCGCGGCGCTCTTTCTTCTTTAGATTAAGGAAAAGAGCGCCGCGCTTTTGCGCGCACGCCCCCCAACCCCACCCGCTGCGGCGGGAGCCCCTTCTCAGAATGGGCCCGGGACGTACAAAGACCCCTTCCCAGAAGGGGTCGGCGCGAAGCGCCGGGGGTTGTAATCCCGGTAATCCCCCTAAAAAGGGTTTACATATGCGATACCTACCCACCGCTTTGCTCCGAAGCTACTTCAAACCTAAGGCCGATAACGGCTATGGAGAGTAGCCGAGCGCGCCGGTAGGGGCGGATGGCAATCCGCCCGCTCATCGACGCGCAGACGGGACGCGTTCCGGAAACACGCGTACCTTCCTGACAAAGGCGTTTTTTCGCCGGAGTCCGTGAACAGGGGATAAGGAGCAAACAAGTATTGCCGCGTAATCAAGAAAAGGAGGAAAGCGGGCTGCGGCGGCCCAACACGCAGGACGCGCTTGACGCCTACAGGCGCATCCGAGGTGACCACGACTGGGCGGACACAAATTTGGTATGCAATAAGTGTATCAAGAAAGGACAGGCAATATTATGGCAAAGAAAAGAAATCTCAACAGACTCCTATCTCTGTTCCTAACGCTCGCTATGCTTTTCTCACTCACCGTGGGACTTGGCGGCGCGGCGTGGGCGGCAGAGGAAGACGCGCCGGAATTGTCTATAGAAGACGTCTTCGTGCAGGGGGCCTCGGAGACCCCGGACGAAGCTTCTGACGCGGAGGAGCAGGAAATCCCGGCGACCCCGAAGCTTCCGGACACAGCCCCAGACGATGAGTCCGCGGCGCCGCCGACGATCGGCGCGGGTTATCGCATCAGGACTCCCGACAAATATCAAATCGATCCGGGAGATATCCGCGGCACGATCTATGTGGACGTGGCGAGCACCCCCGACAACCCCGTAATTCTTATCGGCAACGGAACGGCACCAACCGCGACGCCGAACGGCACTCTGACGATCCAATGCACCGTCGCGGGCGTAACGCTTCAGCTTCAGGACTTGTGGATCAGCTCGCCGTATAACGGCGGCAGCGTATTTGTTTTCGCGGGCGCTGGGAACACGCTTTCCGTGACCGACGGCAGTACCGCGATAATTGAGAGCACGGCAAGTGACAACTACGCGGCTATCCGCGTCGGTTCTAATACGTCCTCGACCACGGAGCTGACGATAACCGGTACCGCGACCTCAAAACTCTATGTGTACAAAGACTCGACCTCCGCCGCCGTCGGAGGCAACCCGTATGAGGCGAGCGGCAAGATCACCTTCGCGAGCGGGAACACCTTTATCAAGGGCAGCGGAGTGGGCGCCGTCGTTGGCGGCGACAGCACGAGCCTCACAAACAAGGATATCACGGTAAGCGGAGGGCTGCTCTGCATCGAGGCCAACGCGCGCGGCGCGGGCATAGGCTCCAGCAATCAGGGCTCCTGCGCCGGAAACGTCTACATAACGGGCGGCACGACGCTCATCAACGTGGACTTCTCCGGCTCCGCCATAGGCTACGGCGCTTCCGGCTATATCGGCGGGGAGCTGCATATCTCCGGCGGCACGCTGGAGGTGTACATTGACGAGAACGCCACGCCCTATTGGAATGTTGGCGGAATTGCGGGAGCGAACAACATCGCAATCACGGCGGATATGTATTTCGGGTCTGGCTATGCCCTTGAAAGCGACGTCGCAGCCGTCGATTTGAGTGGGTTTGATGACCCTCAGACAGAGCATATTACGGCGACGTTCACGCCCGACGGAGGCGACGAGACGACGGCGTATGACGCGGACGGCTTTAACCAGTATTATTATACCGAACCGGCGACGCCGCCAAGGTACACCCCGTACAACTGGGACATAAACAGTGGGCTGAAAACGCTCTACCTGTACCTGCCTACGGCACCGAAAACCGGAACGATTAAGGTAGCCGTCGGCGACGGGCCGAATCCGGATACCAATGAGTTCGCCTACGTGTATGACCCCGCGACGGGCTTCACCGTGACGCCGATGACGAAGTATGACTTCACATTCACGTCCACGGCGACAGTGGACGTCTATTACACGGATAGCGCTCAGACGATAGGCTCGGCGTTCTCGGTATACGAGGACGGGCGCGTGTATTTCACAGTCGTCCCCGCGAGCGGGACAGTGTCGGCGAGCGCGACGAACGCGACGTTGACGCCGCACGGTAACGGCATTTTTGAGCTCAGTGATCCCACGGGCGACGGAACTGTCGCGATAACCGTCACGGGGACGAACGGCGTGTACCCCGTCACGTTCAGCGGGACGCATGAATATGTCGCCGTAGGCGGAGTCACGGCGCAAATCGTCACTGTGGAGGACTCAGAGACGCTGAGCTTCACGGTAACGCCGGATTACGGCTGGGGCATAGGCGCGGTGACGTCGAGCTCCGGGACTGTTACTCCGAAAAGCGACGGGAGCTATACGCTTGCCGGCGTCACGTCCGCCGCGACGGTGACGATCCCGACGACGCAGACGTTCAGGACCGTGACGTTCAGCTCCGCCGACGCCGTGGCGACGATAGGAGGTACTATCGTGCAGACCGCGACAGTACCTGACAACGGAGTGCTGTTCTTTAAGGCGGCGCCGTACCTCGGTTACGATGTGACGGGCGTCACCCCCGGAAGCGGGACCGTGACGGGCCCGGACGCCGACGGCTTCTATATGCTCAGCGGAGCCACGGCAAACACGACCGTTACGATAGCTACGGCGGTCGACGACGATTCGTGGTACGGAGAGGACACATCAGGAAACGCCTACGCCGATACCTCCTGGCACACGGGCGCGTCCCCGTATACGCTGTCCGACGCAGCGGATATGGCCGGGCTTGCCATGCTTGTCAACGGCGGAACGGCGTTTGACGGCGAGGTCATCCAACTCTCCGCCGACGTTGACCTCGGGACGCATACGTGGATACCCATAGGCGGGGGCCGGGCGTTTGACACGGTGGGCGGAGTGCCCTCCGCAGGCGCCGCCTTCAAGGGAACCTTTATAGGCGGCGGGCACGCGATAACCGGCGTGCAGATACAGCCGCAGGTATTCGCGGACGGCCTCGGCGCCGTCGGACTGTTCGGCTACGTTGACGGCGGGCTTCTGGCGGACTTCTCCGTCGGCGGCGCAGTCACCTTCACCGAATCCGTTTACGCCGTTGCGGGCGCCGTCGGGTTCATCACCGGCGAGATCTATCACGTTACAAATAACGTGACGGTCGCCGTGAACGGCGCGAATGCGACGTACACGGGCGGCGTCGCGGGCATTGTGTCGAACCCCGGCAGGTCTGCGGCCTTCTACGTCGAAAACAGCGTAAACAACGCGGCTATAACGGGACGCAGCAGGCTCGGCGGCCTCGTCGGTGAGACGCGCGCAGTGTATACGGGCGGCGTCATCGTCGATCAGAGCTATAACACAGGCGTGATAACTGGCAACGACAGTGAGGGCTCGGCCTACGTCGGCGGCGTCGTCGGCTACAGTATGGGGTATATCCTCAACTGCTACAACACCGCAAATGTAACTGTCGGTATTGAGGGCGGCAGATCCAGAATTTACGCGGCTGGCATCGCGGGACTGCTGAACGGTGCGAGCGCTCCTTACGCCAAGCTGAGCGATTCGTACAATACAGGCTTGATAAGCACCCCTCAAGACCCTGACTTCGATTTCACACAGCCTCTGTGGGCGTACAATGACGACAGCGGTCAAGTCGTCGTCTCGAACGTCGTCTATCTCGACAATATGCCCGAGCAGGACAATATGGGCGCGCAGGTGACCGATATCCACAGAGTGGACTCCGGCGATATGGCGTCGTCCGCCGTTATCGGGGACGGCTATCTGAGCGGCGCGTACTTCGCGGCGGGAAGCCCGAGCCCGACGCTCATCTGGCAGGGGACCGCGGCGACGGCCTACGGGCCGATCTATTTTGACCCGAGCTCGCCCACAAGCGGGGACGGGACGATCACCGACCCGGTGAACACTCTCGCGGACGCCGTGGCTCTGCAATCTCTGACAAGGACGACGATATACGCCCTCGGGAACGTCACCATAGGCAGGGCGTCCGCGGAAACGATAACCGTAAACCCGACGGCGGACGTGCAACGCGTTGTAAGCCGCGGCGCGCCCGACCCGCTCATAATAGTCGGTGAGAACGGCACGCTCAACGTTCCGCAGGGCTATGTTGACGGCGACGGCGTCGGGACGGGCTCGCTCATCGGTGTGGCAAACGGCGGTACGCTGAACGTTTCCGGCGGCTCGCTGCAAAACAACGGAAGCTCGTCGTCAACGGCAAGCGGCGGCGGCGTAAACGTCAGCCGGGGCGGTACGTTCAACTTTACGGGCGGCGTGATCTCCGGCAACACCGGCGTGAACGGAGGCGGCGTATACCTCACGCCGGGCAGCACGTTCACGAACAGCGGCGGAACGGTTTCAAACAACACAGCGATGGGTAATGGCGGCGGTATATACGTTCCGTCGGGCGTGACGCTTTCGCTGGCGACGGGCTCCGTATCCGGCAACACGGCAAGGGGCAACGGCGGCGGCGTGTACTTAGAGGGCGGCGCGCTGACAATGTCCGGCGGCGTCATCGGCGATAATACGGCGGCGCTGGGCGGCGGCGTATACCTCGGCTCCGGAAGCTCGTTTGAGCTCACGGGCGGCGAGGTCACGCGGAACACCTCGGCCTCCGACGGCGGCGGCGTGTACCTCGCGAGCGGGAATCTGTTTACGCTGAACGGCGGCGCGATCTCCGGCAACACGGCGAACGGCAACGGCGGCGGCGTGTACGTTCCGATTGCGCAGTCGTTCGCGGTGGCCTCGGGCTCAGTGACCGGGAACCGCACGACTCTCGGCGGCGGCGTGTACGCGGCGGGCTCGGTCACGTTCGCGTCCGGCTCGGCTGCGAACAACACGTCTAACTCCAACGGCGGCTTTGTTTATGTCGCGGCGGGAGGCGTGTTTGAGCTCACGGGCGGGACGATCTCCGGCAACACCGCCTCGGCGAGCGGCGGCGGCGTTTACACAAGCGGAACGGTCACGCTCTCCGGCGGCGAGCTCTCGGATAACACGGCGACGGGCGGCAGCGGCGGCGGCGTGTACCTCGCGGACGGAACGCTCACGCTCAGCGGCACGGCGGCGATCTCCGCCAACGCGGCGGCGGGCAGCGGAACAAACGGGCGAGGCGGCGGCATTTACAAGGCGGCCGCGACCTCGACGCTCACGCTGTCCGGCGGAAGCATAGATCACAACACCGCGACTGTCGGCGGCGGCGTGCACATCATAACGGGCAACGTCACGCTCTCCGGAACGGACATTACGGACAACCACGCGAACAGCGGCGGCGGCATTTACCTTGACGGCGCCGGCGCGAGCAACCCGCTGACGATAACGGGCGGGTCGATCTCGAACAACACGGCAAGCACCGCGGGCGGTCTGTACCTCTCATGGGGGCTCGTGAATATGAGCGGCGGCACGATCTCCGGCAACTCGCCGGGCGGCGTGTACACAAGCTCGTCCTCCACCCAGTTCAATATGTCCGGAGGCTCGATAACGAACAACACCGTGCCGTCCGGCAGCGGCGGCGGGATCAACCTGCGCGACGGGACGCTGAACATCTCCGGCACGGCTGTGATCTCCGGCAATACAGCGAACGGCAACGGCGGCGGTATCTCCGTCACGGACAGGTTCACTATGACGGGCGGCACGATCTCCGGCAACACGGCGTCCGGCAGCGGCAACGGCGGCGGCGTATACCTCTCCGGCAGTAGCGTGACGTACACGATCTCGGGCGGCGTGATATCGGGCAACAGCGCCAACAACGGCGGCGGAATTCACACGAATAACGGAACGCTGAACATAACCGACGGCGCCGTGATAGAAAACAACACGGCGACGGCCAACGGCGGAGGCATCTGCGCCTATTCAAGCAATGTCCTCACGATAAGCTCTGTTGTGATGACGGGCAACACAGCCGCGCTCGGAAAGGGCGTATATGTGGCGTACAACAACAGGGTGACGATCGCGCCGGCGGCGGGCGAGGTGTTTGACCTTGAAGACGAACTCTATCTGCCGAGCGGTGTGACGCTCTGGATCGGCGCGTCTCTCGCGAACATCACGGGCGACCTGAACGTCAGGACGGCCGCGTCGCCCTCGGCGGGCCTCACGGTGGCTACGCCCGCCACCGGATACACGCTGACGCCGGCGGACGCGCAAAAAATCTACTACGCCAACACGGACGATTACAGCGTCACGTTCAGCAACACTACCGCCGTACTTGCCGCAAGTGTGTTCATGGACGGCAGCGCGGCGGTTGACGGCAACGGCACAAGGGCAAATCCGTTCAACAACGTCCTCTCGGCTCTCAGCGAATCCAAGTATCTGCTGCCGGTCATAATGATCGGAGGGCCGACGGCTATTGATGCTGCGGACCTTGACCTGAGCGGCGGCACATATGAGGGCGCGGTGTTCCGGCGCGGGCTCAGCTACACGGGAGTATTGTTCTCCGTCGCGGCTGGCGATTCGGCGCAGGTGAGCGGCGTGTTCATCGAGGGGACTAAGCAGTACGTCCCGGCTTCCACAGGCTCAATATTCCAAGTCTCCGGCACGCTCACTTTGGACTCTGGCGCCGTGCTGGAGAATAACCGCGCGACAAACGGCGGCGGCGTGAACGTCGCGGGCGGCGCGCTCGTGATGCAGGGCGGCGGCATAACCGGCAACATCGCCGACAGCGGCGGCGGCATCCACGTGGGCAGCGGCTCGGCGGAGCTGGACGGCGGAGCTGTAAGCAACAACACGGCGACCGGCAACGGCGGCGGAGTCGCCGTCTACGCGCAGTTCACGCTGTCCGGCGCGACGATCTCCGGCAACACTGCGGTAGGCAACGGCGGCGGCGTGTATCTCAACTACGCAAACATCCTTGAGCTGTCAAGCGGGACGATCAGCGGCAACAGCGCGCAAAACGGTGGCGGCATTTACGCCGACTACAACATCCCAGAGCTCGGCAGTATCTCGATAACCGGCAACACGGCGAGCGCCAACGGCGGAGGTATATATATACCGTCGGGCGTTGTAGTCACGGTGACGGGAAGCGTAGTAATCAACGGCAACTCGGCCTTGCTCGGACAGTGCGCATACGCGACAGGCACGACAACCGCGTATCCGCTCGTTATCAACCCGGAATCAGGGCAGAAGATCAATATATCCGACATCGTCTATCTTGACGGAGCAAACACACGGATTGATTTGCTGTTGACGCTTACCGATTCGAACATTGACACACCGCTGAAAATACAAGTGTCGAATCCGACGCTGACCCGCAATGTTGCGCGAACACCGAGCAATGCAGTAGCGACGGCGAGCGTTTCCTACTTTGAGCGTTGGACAGGCGATCCAATGGCAGTAGGTACAGGACTGTACGCAGCATATATAATCTACAACGGCGACACAATAGCTGAGTAGAATCTTTTTTGCGCCCGACCTCCACCTATACATCAATTTAAGTGTGGAGGTCGGGCGAACTTTTATTTTTTATTCGGGTGAGGTTTAGAAAGCAAAATGAATGGAAGCTTATGGTATTCGAGCAAAGAATATAATAAAAATCGAAACAGTTGCAGAAGAATGCTTGCGCTGTTTTTGTCGTTGTTGCTGATGTTTTCAGTAGCAATAACGGCTTCTGCGGATAGAGGTGAATCATCATTCGGCTATATTTATGTTTCCAACCAAGCAATGAATATCGGCGATATAGTGGGTGTGCAATTATGGGTTGATTCGGCAAATTTAATAAATCTTGTTGAAGATTTTGGCGAGGACTTCATTGGTTATTACGGATTTTCACCAACACTTGGGTATTCGAGCGATAAACTGGAATTATTGAGTGCTGATTGGAGTGCTGAGGCAAAAGGAAAAATAGTTTACGACTGGATGGAAAATGACGGTATCGAATATCGTGATGCAACCTTATTTGGTGTTGACAATAAAATGAGGTCGTGTATAGATTATATGGGATATTTCGAAGGGTGTTGGGAAAATGCTGTTGTACTGACTACGGCAAGTTTCGAAGTTACGGAGGCTGGCACGCTCACGGATGCTCTGTTTTTTACAGGCGCGGAAGTGTTAAAGATTGAAGTAACCGTCACGCCGCCCGGTGGCGACCCTGAGCAGGGCTACACCATCACTCCAACAGGCGATGCAGAAGCCACAGAGGGCGTCCCGTTCGACGTCGCTGTGACGCTGACGGCTGACCCGGAAATCAATAATCTCGGCTCGTTGGAAGCGTACCTGACGTATACGGGCGACGTCATGCCAGATCTCACAGGGCTCAGCGGGGATGAAGCAAACCCGCGCGTCACGCAGTCGGGCGAGGAAAAAAAGCTGGCTATTTCGTATACGCCTTTCGAGAACGATAACAGCAGCTTCGGAGCGGAACCCACAGCGGTAGTCACGATTCCGTTCACCGCGCAGAGCGACGGAACCGCGACGTTCACGGTCACGGGCGGCAAGGTCTCGCTGTCGCCGTATGAGTCACCGATGAGCGAAGCGGGAAGCGGCGAACCCTTGACCGTGACGATAGCCGCCGCGGCGGCGCCGATCACCTACGACGCTACGTATAAAGGCGCGCCCGCGGGCTACACACTGCTCAAATACAAGCTGCTCGAAGCGCCGGCTAAGGTCTGGACATACGCCGGGCAGCCGATGCACTACGCGAAAATCGATAATGAGCATTACGTCACATATTTAGTGACGACCTCCGTTGCGAGCGGCGACGCCGCGCTTGGAGAAATCAAGCTAACAGAGACCGATATAACAGCGTTTAACGGCGACGTAGACGGCGTCGGCGGTGTTGAAATCATTGACGCTCAGCTCACGTATGAGTTGTCCAAAGGTCTGTTTAACAGCGCCGAGAGTCTGAGCACGGTGAACATCGCCGCGCGGCTCAGCGCCGACGCGAACAACGACGGGCAGATCGACAAGGCGGATGCGCTCGCCGTACAGACACTGCTCCACGCGGGCAAGTGATCCGGCGGCGTAATGACGCCGCAAATCGCGGCCCGGCGACAAGGGCGGAGTGATGGAATATGACAAAATCAAAAGCAATTGAATTACTGCGGAAAAAGGCGATGCCGCTGCTGCTGGCGCTTGCGCTGCTGACGGGGCTCGTGCCGGTTTTGTCGGCGGTGGCGGACTCGCCGAAAGCGATCCTGACCGCGCCCGCAGCGGTATACAGCGGCGATAGCTTTACCGTCACGCTCACGGCGGACGCAATTATCGCGTCCGTCGAGGCGACGGTCAATTATAATAAAGCGCTCGTGGAGTACGCGGGCGGCGATTCCGATTCCCCAGCCGGCGAGGAAAATCTGCTCGTCACAAACGACGCGGATGCGGGAACGCTGTTCCTCTCCCGCTTCGGCGATGAGCTGAGCGCGGGAACGGCCGTCGCGGTTTTGCCGTTCACCGCGAAAATGGACGCGAGCGGCGCCGCCGCGTTCAGCGTCGCGAGCGGCGCCAAAACCTCGCGGAGCCTTGCTACAGCTATGACGGCGCTTGACCCCGGTGACGGCGTGAGCGTGAATATCACGGCAAAGCCCTCGGGCCCCGTGCAGCTCGCCCCGCCGGTATTTTCGGCGGTGACGGCGACGGTGTTTCCAACGCCGGGCACTCCCGAGGGAACGTCCCGCACGACGATAAAGCTGAACATCCCCGTTTGTCCCGAGGACCCCGACGCGACGCTTCAAATACAGTACGGCGAGACGTCGGCGGTGAACCTCGGCGATACGTCCGTGCGGGAAGGCTCTGACGAATTCGTCGGGCTGAAACCCAATACGAACTACTCCTTCCGCGCGAAGTACGCGTCATCCGATCAGACAGCTTGGTTTGATTCGGATATGACAGCATATATAATCATAAAAACGCTGCCCCCGGAGCTCGCGCCGCCGACGCTTTTGGCGGCGCCGAAGACCAAGGGCGCGACGTCCGTAACGCTCACAGCGGTCGCAAATTCGACGCAGGACGCGGCGGCGACGCCCGAGTACCGCGTATCTCCCGACGGAGAGGCTTGGAGCGAATGGCAAACAAGCACGGCGTTCACCGGGCTGTCGCCCGAGACGACGTATCGATTCCAGGCGCGGTACAAAGCGAAAACGACCGCGTCGTGGTACGACTCCGCGCCGGGCAATACGGTGAGCGTAACGACGGCGGCGGCCTCCGCCTCCTTCAGCATTGTGATAGGCGCTTTCACACACGGCGGCGTGGAAGCCGATGTTGCGGAAGCGGCGGCGGGAGAGACCGTCACGCTTACGGTGCTGCCCGAGCCGGGATATAAGCTGTCAAACAATAGCGTGAAGGTGAACGACGGTGCGGTGACCGTTACGCCGGGCGAGGCGTGGAACGAGTTCACGTTCACGATGCCGGACTCCGACGCCGTCATAACGGCGAGCTTCAGCGCGGCAATCGAGCACGACGTCGCGCTCAGGGGCATAGGCGGAGATCAGCAGAATGTGCCGAGAGCAAACAAAACAAAGGCGATATTGGGCGAAGAAATACAGATCAACGTTTACACGGGAGCGTCCCACAGACCGATAATGTCAAGCCTGAAGGTCACGGCAGCTTCCGGGCGCGACATCCCGATTGCCTATAATAGAGATGTTCTGGCGTATGTGTTCATCATGCCCGATGAGAACGTCGAGGTGTCGGTTGAGTACGAGCGGTATTACCGCATAAGCGCGGAGCAGTATACGGAAGGCGGCATAAGCGCCGTATCGGAGATGAGCACTGCAGTCGCCGCAGAGGGCGAGCTCGTCACGGTGACGCTTACGGTTGCGGAGGGTTGCGAGTACGTCGAAAACAGCCTGACGGTCACGGGAGCAAACGGCTCGACAACGCCCGTTACCAAGGTGAACGATACCGTGTACACGTTCCCGATGCCGGCGTCCGACGTTTCGGTGACGGCGGAGTTCAAATTTCCCGGCGGAGCGCGCGCGGAGTGGGAGGGCCTTGGCACGGAGGAAAGCCCGTACCTCATCCAAAACAACGAGGATATGATAGAGCTTCGCACCGCCGTCAACGGCGGAGAGGGGTTTTACTATGATGATGATTTCAGACCCGGCGAGGAGTTCGACGGCGTATACTTCCGGTTGACCGAGGACCTCGACCTTACGACGAGCGAGCCGAACTGGCGGCCGATAGGCGCGGCGTACACGTGGGATAATGAACACGAGCAGTTGGGTGATATCCCGAGATATTTCTCCGGCGTCTTCGACGGCGGAGGGCACAAGATCAACCTCCGGTGCGAAATGTTTTTCTCCGAAACGGCAATAAGTGAAACTGCAAAAGGACTGTTCACGAATCTCTACGGCGGAACGATACGCAATCTGGAGCTGACCGGCAGCATCGCCGGAACAGCCGGCGCAGCCTTCGCGGGAGATGCCCGATCGGAGTACACTCACAACCGAAGCAAAGGGTCCCCGCTGATTGAAAACTGCGTCAACCGCGTAAACGTATCGGTATCACGCGGCTCAAGCGGCTTTGTCCTCACCGCGAGATACTTGACAATAAGGAACTGCGTGAATTATGGAAGTCTCTCGGGGGGCTACAAAGGTACGACGAGCGGATTTGTACACGACGGTAGGGGCACCGGTGTTATCACGGACTGCGTAAACTACGGCAATATGAGCGCGGGCTCGACGGTAACGGGTATCGGCAGCAGTGTGTCGCTTATCAAAAACTGCGCGAACTTCGGAAACCTGTCAGGGGCCACCACATATGGGATCGGTACCGGCACAAGCGATCAATCGATGACGATAGAGGACAGCTTTAACGCCGGCGCCGTAAAAGCATCCGCCAACGCGAGCGGTATATCGGGTGGCGGCACGGTCAGAAACTGTTACAACCTCGGTGCCGTCGAATCCACCGGAGTGCTCGCAAGCAGCGGGCTCAACGTCGATGGCATAGCCTTCTCGGCAAAGGTATACAACAGCTACAACGCGGGCAGCGTAACGGGCCCGAGGCCGGAAAACGTCGCCGCCATAAGCGTCAATGGTACGATTTCCAACTCCTACTATCTCGACACCTCAAGCGCGAAAGGCGGCGCCGGCGCTGTCGCGGTGACGAGCGCCGAGCTCAAAGCCCTCGCGGAAACGCTCGGGGACGCGTTCAGGGAAAATCCTGACGGCGGATATCCGATACTTGCATGGCAGGCGGGCGTCGTCAACAACAACGTGACGGCGGCAAGCACAACAGAGGCCGGCGTCGTCACGGCGACGATAAAAGGCGCGGAGCTTGACGCGCATATGAACGACGAGGGCGACGTCGCGGTTGCCTTCAACCTCGTCGGCGGAGTCCCGGAGCTGAACGCGACGATCAAAAACGCGACGCTGAAGGCCATGGCCGCGGCAAGCGCGAGCCTGAAGCTCACGACGGACGCCGGGGAGCTGGCGTTCAACTCCGTCGCCCTGCGCGAGACGGCGGAAGCCGCCGGCACAAATGACGTACTGCTCACGGCCAAAAAGCTCGGCGGAAACACATACGAGTACGCGCTGACGGCGAATGGCGCCGCGATATTCGCGGACGGCAAGAATCAACAAGGCGCCGTGGCCGTGACCCTGCCGTATACGAGACTGAGGCCCGCGTCGGAGGTCAGCGTCAAGGTGTTCCGCCTCGGTGAAAGCAGCGAAAAAACCGATATGAAGGCGAGCTACGTCAACGGAGCGCCCGGCAGCGTAGCGTTTGAAATGGACCGCTTCGGCGTTTACGCGATAGAGGAAGCGGAAAAGCCCGTGGCGGCTCCGGGCGAGCCCGGAGCGTCGGGCAATCCGACGGCCTCGGTCTGGGACGGCGAAACCATCGATCTGCGCTGGTACAACCCGACGGCGAGCGAGTATCATATAAGCTACCCCGCAGAGCTCGCGGGGCTGGCAGCGATAGTCAACGGCATTTACAACGAGGATATCCGCTATATATTCGGCGACGAAAAATACATAGTGAACAACGTAGTCGAAGGCGCGTCCTCGGGCGGCGGCAACATGACGACGGGGACGTACCATTACGGCGCGGACGACTTCAACGGCAAGACAGTGTACCTCGACGCGGACATCAATATGGGCGCTGGGAACAACTATATGCCGATAGGCGGCCAATACCTGATGGCGAAAAACGATTACTCTACGAAGCTCAGCTCGTCTTTCTGCGGAACGCTCGACGGGCAGGGACACAGCGTCACGATCTACGCCGACCGCCACTGCTCGACGGGCAACTACGGCGACGGCGCCTCCGTGGGCCTCATCGGACGCCTCGGCGTCCACGACGGCGACGCGGCGGAGCTCCGCCCGACAAATCCGACCGTGAAAAATCTTGCGGTGTACGGCAGCGTGCGCGGCAACCGTCACGTCGGAGGCGTCGTCGGCAAGATAGGCAAGACCGCGTACAACAACGGCGACGCGACCGGCGGCGCGATAATCGAAAGCTGCGCGAACTTCGCGAGCATAAGCTCCACGGATTCCAAGGGTATCGGCGGCATCGTCGGAGCGTCGTGGAACGGCGGCACAATTCGCAACTGCTACAACGCGGGCCCGGTCGCGGGCGGAACTCCCGCGGGCGGTATCGCGGGCTCAAACGAAATACGCATTGAGAACTGCTACAATGTGGGCGCGATAAGCTCAAGCAACGGGAAAAACTACGCAATGGCTATCGGCTCATTCAACGGCAGCTTCGGTCACAGCGTCGAAAAGGCATATTACCTGAAAGACTCGGCGCCCGGCGGCGGTTACTTCGGCGGCGGCTACAGCGGCGGAGATATGACGGCTGACGAAATGAAGTCCGAAGAATTCCTCGACCTGCTCGGCGAAGAATTCGCGCAAGACGTAGGCGGCGTCATAAACAACGGCTACCCGGTGCTAAAATGGCAGTCGTCGGGACGCACGGGCGACACAAACAACCTGCCTGAGCCCGACGCCAACGATAACGAAACCAAAGCCCCCGGCAAGACGACCGTCAAAGACGACTCCGCGACGACGATAGTAGACGAACCCGTACCCCTCGGCTCCGACCCGACACTCGTAGTAATAAACGTCGAAACTGACGGAGCAACGGTCAACAGCATAACCGCCGAAGTCACAGCCGAAAACGTCAAGGCCATAGCCGACAACGGCTCCGCGATAGAAGTCCGTTCCGACCTCGGCAACGTAACCCTCCCGAACGAAGCCGTAAAATCCCTGTCCGGCAGCGCCGAAAAGAAAGTAGACGTCAAGCTGACAAAAAACAGCGCCGACACCTACACCTTAGCGCTGACAGCCGACGACAAGGCAGTCGCGACAGTAGACGGCGGCGTAAAACTCACGCTCCCCGCCGAAAACGTTACACCCGGCACAGTAGCCGTGCTCGTCAACGCGGACGGCACAGAGGAAGTCATCAAAAAATCCGTCGGCAAGGACGGCAAGGTAAGCATCCCGCTCGATGGCTCCGCGACGGTGAAAATCGTCGATAACGCAAAAGCTTTCAGCGACGTAACGGACGACGCGTGGTACTTCGACGGAGTAAAGTTCACAAGCTCTCACGAGCTGTTCCAAGGCGACGA
>JAISAA010000134.1 GCA_031266955.1 Oscillospiraceae bacterium
CCCTACAAAAAGCGCACAAGCCACGGAATGATCCTCGCCGAGGATGGGCAGAAGATGTCAAAATCGCGCGGGAACGTGATAAATCCCGACGACGTCGTCCGCGAATTCGGCGCCGACACGCTGCGGCTGTATATAATGTTCATCGGTGACTTTGAAAAGGACGCGCCGTGGTCAACAAGCTCCGTCAAGGGCTGTAAGCGTTTTTTAGACCGCGTCTGGAATCTTTGCGAAAAACCGTTACAGGGCCGCGGCTTTGAGTATTCGGCCGAAAATGAAAAAGCCGTGCACCGCGCTATAAAAAAGGTCAGCGGAGATATAGAAGCCGTAAAATTCAACACCGCGATCGCGACGCTTATGTCACTCGTGAACGATTTTTACGAATCGCCGCCGTCGCGCGGGGATATTCGCGCGCTGCTGTCGCTGCTTTCGCCGTTCGCGCCGCATATTGCGGAAGAGTTGTGGAAAATACAAGGCTTTTCAGGCTCTGCCGCCGCCGATAAATGGCCGGAATACGACGAGGCGAAAACGCTTGACGACGAGCGCGAGATCGCCGTGCAGCTCGGCGGCAAGCTGAAAGGGACGATAATCATTCCGTCCGGGTTGGACGATGAATTTGTGCTCTCAGCCGCGCTCGCGGATGAAAAAATCTCGCGCCTTGTCGAGGGGCGCGAGATCGCAAGGTCAATTGTCGTAAAAGACAGGCTTATAAATCTGATTCTGCGTTAGCGTCGGCAGGGGAGTCGTCGAGCTTCGCGGCAAGCGCGCAGTCGGCCCGAAGCTCTTCGCGGCCTGATTTTCCGACAAAGTACGCGCATTCCGGCTTGGTTCCGTCGCCGGACACGGCGCGGTTTTGCCGGCAGACGCCGTCGTCCTGATAGGCACAGGCGTTATCCGTACAAGGTATCACACGCATCACCTCCGTAAGCTTATTGTGCGCGAAAAGCAGGGAAATATGCGCCTGCGCGGCGCGGCGATAGCCGCGTTCCCCGTGTGCGCACGCACGTTCAATCAAATGTCCGCGTCCGCAGGCGCGGCGAAAAAAGGTGACGGAAATGAGTTGGAAAGCAGCAATACTCGTAGTTTTGATCGGGATCATCGTCGGACTGTTCAAGCGCCGGAGGATGAAGTGAAAGGGCGACGTCGCGGCGGACGCCGCGTTCCCCGTGCGCGCACGCACGTGCAATTAAACGTCCGCCCGCGCTGCGGGCGGCGCTGCTGTTCAAACGCCGGAGGATGAAGTGAAAGGGCGGCGCGCTCGCCGTGCGCGGGGAAAGGCAAATCACACAACAAAATAAAAATTTTGTTGTGTCGAGAGGGCTAAAAGCCCATTGCGCTCAACAAATTATCTTTATGCAAATACATACGCGAATTTTTCTTGCAATCGCAACAGCTTTGCGGTATAATTATATCAACGACAGATACCCATCGTCACTTGGGTGACAGACAAGGAGATTTAGAAAATGACCGATCGAATTATGAATATTGAAGCGTTACCTGCGTATTTCACACAAGTGTTCAATACAAGCCGTGTGCGGATTCACGCCGATAACCGAGCAATGACGATAGAACCCCTTAAAGAAATCCTCACAGCGAAGAAACGAAGCGCTGACATTCTTTGCGGTA
Organism: Oscillospiraceae bacterium; assembly: GCA_031266955.1. GTDB lineage: Bacteria > Bacillota > Clostridia > Oscillospirales > Oscillospiraceae > JAIRRO01. Next base: position 1,624 of record JAISAA010000134.1, read on the forward strand.
TACTTGCGGATTGCCCGGAGATGTCGGTGGATAAGTTTTTGGAGCGTATGCGCACCGATGCGGAGCTTGACCTATGACACAATATATTCTTGACGCTTGTGCTATGCTTGCGCTGCTTCGCAGAGAACCTGGGTGCGAAATCGTCGTCGGAGCCTTTGATGAGGTTGATAACGGCGCAGCAATAATTCTAATGCATAAGGCAAATCTGTTAGAGGTTTACTACGACCTGTATAGGACATATGGCAGAGCTCGAGCTCGTGAGACCTTAGATATTATTCTGGGGCGTCCGATTAGGATTATCTCCGGTATCAGCGACGCGGTTTTCGAGGAAGCGGCGCGATTGAAGTCTCTCTATAAAGTGTCCTTCGCCGATACATTCGCGCTCGCGACCACATCGGTCAGCAACGGTGTACTGCTCACTGCCGACCACCACGAGATGGATAAAATAGAGCAGAGCGAGCCGGAGATAAAATTTCGGTGGATACGATGATGAAGCCCAATATAGCAAGCCGTTCGGAATCCCCGGAGATTTTGCGTGATTTTCTTGCGTATCACGAAACCATCAAGGGTCACTCAAAAAAAACCGTGGACGAGTATTTTCTCGACCTGCGCACATTTTTCAGATTCATAAAGCTCCAAAAAGCCCTGGCACCGCCGGGCGCCGAATTTAATGAAATACCGTTCAAGGATGTTGACCTCGCGATGATAAGCTCTATAAAATTGTCCGACGTCTACGATTTCCTGACGTATTTAACGCGCGAACGCGGACTTTCCGCGACCTCCAGAGCGCGGAAGATCGCGGCGATCCGCTCGTTTTATAAGTACCTGACGGTAAAGACAAAGCAGCTTGAAAACAACCCCGTCATCGACCTTGACCCGCCGAAGCTGAAAAAAACTCTGCCGCGCTACCTGACGCTCGACGAAAGCCGGCAGCTTTTAAGCTCGGTCTCCGGCAAAAATCAGGCGCGCGACTACTGTATTCTCACGCTGTTTTTGAACTGCGGGATGCGCGTCTCGGAGCTCGCGGGGCTGAACCTCGGCGATATCAGAGCGGACTCGCTGCGCGTGCTCGGCAAGGGCGGCAAGGAACGCGTGATTTTTCTGAACGACGCGTGCGTTGCGGCGATAAACGACTATTTGCAAATAAGAAAGACCGTGGAAAAAGACAACCGCGCGCTTTTCGTCACCGCGAAGCACAGTCGCATAGAGCGCTCCACGGTACACCGCCTCGTCAAAAAGCATATGCTTGCCGCGGGGCTTGACGCAACAAAATATTCATCGCACAAGCTGCGCCACACGGCGGCGACGCTGATGCTGAAAAACGGCGTGGACATCCGCACGCTCCAGGAATTGCTCGGGCACGAAAATCTGAACACGACGCAGATTTACACGCACGTGGAAAGCGAAGCGCTGCGCGACGCCGCGCAGCGCTCTCCCCTGTCGGATTTTAAGAAAGACGAAAATGCTTGATTTTTTGGCAGATGCGCGTCACTTGACGGGATTAGGTTTTGGGTGTAGAATGTGTATGTTGGTCGAGAAGAGGAAAGAAATAAATGGCTATTATCAAGCTTTATCACGGTACGATTTACGATTTCGACGTCATTGACGTGAATCGCGGCAAACCATGGAAAGATTTCGGATGTGGATTTTACGCCAGCCGCACTGAGCTACAGGCACGGCGGCTCGCTATACGCAACCGCAGCTTCGAGAATGCTTTGCTCGTTGAAAACGGCGTCAAGCCGGACGCGCAGGCGTGGGTGTACACCTTTGAATTTGACGACGACAATCTGGCTAAGCTTAATGTGAAGGAGTTCACCGAGCCGAATGAGGAATGGGTGCGCTTTGTCGTTAAGAACCGTTCAAGCCGCAAGCGCCGGCACGATTATGATATAGTTATCGGCCCGACCGCAAACGATGATACCAACGTCGTGGTGCAGGCGTTTATGAACCGAATCTATGGCGACACAAACAGCGACAAGGCAATTCAAACATTCTTGGATAATATTTTGCCGGAAAGACTGCCGTATCAGGTGTTCTTCGGAACACAACGGGCGGCGGACTTGCTTCGGCGTGTTGGCAGGAGGACCGTCAGATGAAAATTGACGATAACCAAATCACCTTTATCATTAAGGTGCTGACGGCAAATGTCGCGGAGGAGCTCGCGCAGCTTTCGGGCAAGTCTACGACAGACGCGCTACGCGATTTTATAGCGACCAAGACGTATAATGTGTTAATGAAGCCCGATTCGCAGCTCTACCGCGAAAGCCCCGCCTATGTTGTGGATATGGTCGAGGCGGAGCAATCCGGCGATTGGGCGCGATGGTTGGAGGTGTGACTGTGAAGGTCGATCCTGTTTTATTCCTGCAAGCTGACGTTTCAAATGAGTATATGCGTCAGCACGACCTCACGCCGCAGGAGTTTATCGAGCTTGATAAGAAGCATAACATACTCCGCTTCCTTGAAATCGGCTACGAGCCGTTCCATCTTACGGGAACGCAAGGCGTAGTCGAGGAGGTAGAGGATTATATCCGGCGGCGTGAAGCGAGCGCAACATAAGACTGCGGGATGTGCGTTACTGCGCTATCAGTTCAGTCAATATCCTCCGGTACGAATCTGACGACCTGCGCCGAAACGTGCGTCCCGTCCTCAAGCTCGATGATCTCCTGGCTCGACTTGTACGCGAAGTAATTGCCGCGCGGGCGGAAATTCAGCTCACGGTCCACGATCAAAAGCGCCACGCAAAGTCTGTACGCTTCCTCGGTCGTAAGACCACTACTCCCCTGTTCGCCGCTCTCTGTGAATTTTTGCAGCTTATCCTCGTCTATAGCGCACATCCGGGCTATCCCGGCAAGCGTCATCTGCTGAGTACCGCGGCGCAGAGAACCCGTCGTTATATGAGAAAGGCCCGCCGCCAACGGCGCGGGCTCTAACGCGGCCTGCGGGGCGCGAATCGCTATACTATCTATGGGCAGATGCACGTCGCGTGTTTCCCTCGCCGTGTCCCAGCCGTAGTCGGACGGCATATTACTCTGTTTGCCGAGCGCCACCCGCTCTATAGTATCCTCGTCAATATGCCACGCCGCCGAGAGCGTGGCTATTGATATCCCGAGCTTGCCGAGCTCCCGTAGATTGTCCTCCATACGCATAGTGCCTTCCGGCGTCGTCCCGACTGAAGACGGGCCGTGTTTTTTGTGGATTTCGAGCGCGGCGTGAGCGTAGAGCTCGTCGTCGCCGAGCTCCGTTAGGAAGAATACGGGAGCCGACCCGGATGTCTTGCTTTGTTCATATTTCATCGTGTGTCATCCTTTCGTTTTATATTGTTATTGAGAGCGCGCGCACGGAGGACGCCGGCTGCGCCCCTCGCCGCGCAGAAAATATTGCAATATTTTTCTCGCTCTTATAATGACACGCGCGCGAGGCTTTGTCAACCCGACGAATCGTATGAACCTTGTAACAAAATCTTGTGCAAAATAGATAAATATTTTGCGGCTGCGGCTCAGCTTGCCATTGAATCCGGCTCCGCCGGATTCACCAGTATTATCAATACGGGCTTACAGCCCGGAGTCGCCCGTTAGGGCGACTCGGTGTGCCGCCTGAGCCGGGCTTCGATGTCTTTGAAGTCATCCCGGGTGCGCGCCGGGTCAAACTCCGGCTCCGCCATATATTCAAGCAGCATTTTAGCGCCGTTGTGCGGAACTGTTTTTGTGTAAAACTCCACGTATTTCTTCCCGCGGAAAACCAGGGACGTGTGTTCTTTCTCGGCGTCGTATTCCTCGTCAAAGATGATGGCCTGGTCGGCGGCGGTGTTCAGGTTTTCGATTGCGGCGGCATAGTTTTCGAGCGTTATGTACATTTCCGCGATACGCCTGTAGTGTCCGAAGAGTATCATTCGGTGAAAGCCGAAGTCGCCGTTTTCAAACATAAGCTCCAGCAAGTCGATACATTTCCTGTACAGGGCGATATTTTCCTCTTTTGTGTACGCGAAAGTGCCGTCGTCAAACCTTGAGTTTACGAACTCAATTCTCAGGCGCATTTGCTCCATCAGCGCGTCTATACATTCCTGTTTCGCGCGGAGCCCCGCCGTTCCTTTTGCCGCCTGCGCGAGCAAAATCTGCCGCGACAACACAAGAGTCGGCATTGTCTCTGCCAGCGCGACGGCTTTTTCCGATTCGCCTATGTCGTGATAAACAAAGGTCAAAACCTGAATCGCGTTGTGGCGGCACCCGTCGTCCGTACATTCGGCAATAATTTTCTCGCCGAGAGAAACGACTTCTTTTATCAGCTCGTGCTCCGTGTCCGGGCGCGGTTCGCTCCACGCGACGTACCAGAGCATTGTCATAAGCTGGCTCATCAGCTTGTAGCTCGTCGGGAATTCTTTCAGCCCGGCGCGCAGCAGCTCGGCGGTGACCGCGTTGTCCTCGTCATTGCGGTGCCGCTCGGATGCTGTGTCAAGGAGCTGTTGTATCCGCTTTTCTTTCGCGTCGATGTCGATGCCGAGCAGCACGTCCGACGTCGTGTCGAATATATGCGCGAGGACGGGCAGCATGGTTATGTCCGGCAGGGACTGATTTGTCTCCCAGCGGGAGACCGCCTGTGTGGAAATGCTCAGATATTCCGCAAGCTGCTCTTGCGTCATATCCTTTTCCTTGCGAAGTCTTTTTAATGTTTCGCCTATCGTTAAATTCATAACGACACCTCCTGAATAGATTTCGTATTGAATAATACAGGAGTTTTCGCGCGGGGGCAATACGCCGCGCAGTTGATTTCGTATCAAGCGTGGGTTGACGCGCGCCTAATCCGAAGCTTCACTATTATGCCAGACATTTTGAATGTCGTCGTTATCTTCCATGATCTCAAGCATTTTCTCCATATTCTTTATATCGTCCTCGTCCGTGAGCTTTATGTAGCTTTGCGGCACCATTTCCGCCTGTGCGGAAAGCAGACGATAGCCGAGCTTTTCAAGCTCCCCCGCTACCGCCGCGACGCCGTCCGCCGCGGTGTACAGCTCGTAGACTCCCCCGTCGGCTTCCACATCGTCGGCTCCCGCCTCCAGCGCGTCCTCCATCAGCTTATCCTCGCCGACGGTCCCGTCTTCATTATCGACTATTATAACGCCCCGCCTGTCGAAGCTCCAAGCGACGCAGCCCGCAACGCCCATATTCCCACCGTATTTATCAAAGGCGTGGCGAACGTCGGACGCCGTCCGGTTTCGGTTATCCGTCATCGCCTCGACAATCACGGCGACGCCTCCGGGCCCGTAGCCCTCGTATGTAATGCTCACGTAATCGTCCCCGCTGCCGGAGCCGAGGGCCTTTTCTATCGTCCTCTTGATATTGTCGTTCGGCATATTCGCCGCCTTCGCCTTCGCGACGACGGCCGCAAGGCGCGAGTTGCCCGCGACGTCGCCGGAGCCGCCCTCTTTCACGGCGACGATCATTTCCCGCGCGATTTTTGTGAACACCTGCCCGCGCTTGGCGTCGGCCGCGTTCTTTGTCCTTTGTATATTGTGCCACTTGGAGTGTCCCGACATAAAAATTACCGTTCCTTTCGCTCTCTCCTGCATAATGCTTGTTTACACGGGACATTGTAACATATTTTTATTGCCTTAGCAACCAGCTTTGCTTATCGAGGATGTAGGGCGTGTGAACAGACGGATTATCGTTCCCCCGTAGGGGCACGGCACGCCGTGCCCCAGTTGTTGGTTGCGCGGCGTATGAGAGGGCACGGCGTGCCGTGCCCCTACGGACGGGGTTGCGTCGCGGCGAATGCCGCGTTCCCCGTGCGCGCACGCACACTAAATCAACGCCCCCGCCTGCGCCGCAAGGCGCAGGCGGGGGCAACGCTCAGCTTTCCAGCTGCTTTCCCAAAAACAGCGCCGCCGTCTGCGCGAGCTTGTATTCGGCGTCGCCCGATTGCTTGCCGCCATCGGAGAAGAATATCACGCAGCCGAGCACGTCGCCCTCCGATAAAATCGGGATCGCGATATCGGCGGAGTATTTTTCGCCGCCGTCCGTCAGCGGCAGTCCGCGCTCGTTGTTTTTGCGCTGGTAAGGCCGGCGGCCTTCCATCACCTGTTCTATGCTCCCGCTTATATGCTTTTCGTTGAGGTCGCGTTTGGATACGCCGCTTACCGCGATATATGTGTCGCGGTCGGCGACGGCGATAAAGCGCTCCGAGGTCTTGCTCATCGCCTCGCAGAGCTGCGCGGCAAAATCTGACCACTCCCCGAGCGGCGAGTATTTTTTGAAAATCACCTCGCCGTCTTTTTCAGTGTATATTTCCAGCGGGTCGCCCTCGCGGATGCGCATAGTGCGGCGGATCTCTTTCGGTATAACTACGCGCCCGAGGTCGTCGATACGGCGCACAATTCCTGTTGCTTTCATTTTTATGACCATTCCTTATTTAGTATTTCAATGAAATTACGCTTATTTAGCAGACACAACATTATTATCCACAACAGCGCGCGGACTATGCGGGCAGCCGCGATTTGGCGTGATTTGGCAAAGACCGCGTTATCTCAAAAGCCGCGTTAGCCCAAAAGCATATTGACGTCGTCCACCGTCAATCCGCGGTGCAGCGCTAAATTTATCGCGTACCCGATGAGCTTTGAGATATCCGTGACGCTCGAATCTATATCCTTGGGCGTGACGATGAGTCCCCCGCCGAGCTTTTCGAGCTCAGCAAAGTCCTCAAGGCTGACGCCCGCGCGTTCGGCGATATCGGCGGCAAGCGTCCCGGCGTCAACGACGGTCGGCACGCCGACCGATATGACGGGCACGCCGAGCGCGTTGCGATCTATCCCCGCGCGCGCGTTTCCTACTCCGGAGCCCGGGACGATCCCGGTATCCGAGAGCTGCACGGTGCGGCATATGCGCGATAACCGCCTTGAAGCCAGCGCGTCCACGACTATCACGCGGTCCGGGCGGACAGCGTCCGCGACGGCCTTTATCATCCGCGCGCTTTCGACGCCCGTCGTGCCGAGAACACCGGGCTCAAGCGCGAAAACGCGCCTGAAGCCGTCGAAGGAGCCCGGCATACTCTCCGCGAGATGTCCCGTCACCATCGTATTTTTAACGGTTTCCGGGCCTATCGCGTCCGCCGTGATAGCGCGGTTACCGAGCCCGGCGACGAGCACGCTGTCGCCGTCCTCCAGACCGAGCAGCGCCCGGAGCTCGTCTGACAGCGCCGCAACGCCGCGCGAAAACGCGCCGTCCTCACGCGTTATGAGGCTGTTAAGCTCCATTGTGACGTAGGTTCCCGGAGGCTTGCCGAGCGCCGCCGCGCCGTCCTCGCCCGTTATTTTCACCGTCGCGACGTCAAAGCCCCCGCGCGAGCTCTCGCGCGAGACTACGCCCGGAAGCTTTCCGGCGCGCTCGGCGCTTTCGTTCCAAAGCTCTATCGCCTCCGAGGCGAGGTCGGTTCTCCTTTGAAGCATTTTTACCTCCCGTATGCGTTCCGCTTACAGTATTTTTCCGTTCGCGCGCCGCCGTATTCGCTTTTTTTGAAAATATTTAATTTTGGGTATTGCAAAGCTGATTTTTTTATGTTATTATATCGTCCGCGTGAAAAATCAATATGGAAAAGAGATGATTTCCGAATGCCTAATATAAAGTCCGCTTCAAAACGCGTTTTGCTGTCGCAAGAGCGGAACAGCCGCAACCGCGCCGCCCGCAGCGCCCTGCGCACGAACATCAAAAAGCTCGACTCCGCCATAGCGTCGGGTGACGCCGCCGCCGCCCGCGAGGCCTACACCGTCGCCGTCAGCACGGTAGACCGCGCCGCGTCAAAGGGGCTGATACACAAAAATAACGCCGCGCGCAAAAAAAGCTCGCTGACGTTAAAGCTCGCCGCAGTCGCGAAATAGAGCGGCGGTAA
>JAISAA010000148.1 GCA_031266955.1 Oscillospiraceae bacterium
GCTACGTCGGCGAGATAACGGACGTGGACCCCGGCATCGTGCTGCGCGCGATAGACGCTGGGCGCATACCCGTCGTCGCGACAGTAGCGCTCGGCACCGACGAGGACACGCCGTACAACATAAACGCCGACACCGCCGCCGCCAAGCTCGCCGTCGCCCTCGGCGCGGAAAAACTGATACTGCTGACGAACACACGCGGCATTCTGCGCGTGCTCGGCGACGAGAGCACCCTCATCCACGTGATACGCACTTTCGAGATACCCGCCCTGCGGGGCGAGAACATAATAGCGGGCGGCATGATCCCCAAAATAGAATGCTGCGCCGCCGCCGTAACCGGCGGCGTCCGCAGAACGCACATCCTCGACGGGAGAATCCCGCACAGCATTTTGATAGAAATGCTGACCGACGAGGGCGCGGGGACGATGGTGTATTGAAATGTTTTAGGTGCAAGTATTTATGGACGATATGCCAAAAAGGAAACCCAACAGGATGGCAGGTTATAATTACAGCCAAAACGGCGCATATTTCATAACCATATGCGCCAAAAACCGCGCAGAAATATTCAGCCGCATCGTTCCCGTAGGGGCGACCGCCCCCGGTCGCCCGCGCGTCCCCGTCCCGACCGTTCAATTAACGCCATTGGGACAATGCGTTGACGATACGATCCAAATGCAAAACAAAAACGGCGTCACCATTGATCGTTATGTAATCATGCCCGATCATATTCATGCGGTTGTTTTTATCGCGGTGGAAACGGGGGAATGCGACGGACGGAAAAACGGGGACGCGGGCGACCGGGGGCGGTCGCCCCTACAGGGGGTTGTGCGGAATGTGAAATCGTTTGTTACGAAATTGGCGGGGTTTTCGCCTTGGCAAAAATCTTTTTATGACCATATTATACGAAATGAAATTGAATATGTGCAAATTATAAAATATATTGAAGATAATCCCGCAAAATGGATCGCGGGAGAAACGGAGGAAACAATACAATGGTTACAGTAGATAAAATCGAGGAATATTTCATGTATTTCGCCCTCGCCGCGCGCAGACAGCATCAAAGGAGAAATACACATTGAACGATTATCAAAAGCAAGCCTTAGTTTGGGACTGGGACGCTTACGACGAAACGCCGGAGTACGAATACTGGTGCGAATGCGCCGGGCGGTTCGGGAAAAAAGTGCTTATACCTATGTGCGCCCACGGCCAGGCAGGCGCGTTTATGGCCCAAAAAGGTTTTCTCGTCACCGCCTTCGACATAACGCCCGAAATGATCTCCGAGGGTAAAAAGCGCTACGGCAAGATCGACGGTTTGAAGCTTGTCGAGGCCGATCTGCTGGATTTGGACTTGGACGAAAAGGACTTTGATTTTGCCTTCATTGCCGGCAACGGCGATTTGCATTTGCTCCAATCCGTCCGGGCCGTCGAAAGAGCCTTGCGATCCGTCCGCAGCCATCTGAGGCCGGGCGGATGCTTAGCTTTGGAACTGACCTTGCCGGCGGGGGAATCGTTTTCCTATCCCAAAAGGGCGTTTCAGCCGAGAGTTCCGGGATATTCCGATAAAAAGGTGTGGAAAGAAAACGAAGGCCGATATGACGCCGGGGAAAAACGTCACTATATAAGCCAGACCGTCTATATCGAGGACGAAAACGGCACGGAGAGCTTCACGCAGTCCGTATGCCTGCAATACTACGAACGGGAAGTTATACTCGCGCTGTTAAAGCAATGCGGCTTCGATACGGTCAACGAATATTCCGACCGACAAAAAGAACCTTGGAAACCCGGCGGAGATTTTTGGGCAGCCGAGGCGATAAAGTCAATAGGATAAGTGCGTAGGGGCGAACTGTGTTCGCCCGCAGCGATGCGATAACCCTCGGGCGAACACAGCTCGTCCCTACAAGAACACAATCGTACATTACATATAACAGGAGGCACAACACAATGACATCATCAGAAATCAAAACCCTTGACGCATCACACGTGATGCAAACTTACGGACGCTTCGACGTCGCCATCGAGCGCGGCGAAGGCGCGAAGCTCTATTCCCCGGAGGGGCGCGAGTACGTCGACTTTACGTCCGGGATAGGCGTGAACTCTATCGGCTACGGCAATACGGCTTGGGCGGAGGCTATATACGCGCAGGCGCTGAAATTGGGGCATATCTCGAATCTGTTCTATACGGAGCCTTACGCGCGGCTCGCCGGGGAACTGACGCGGCGGTCGGGTATGGCGAACGTGTTTTTCGCGAACGCCGGCGGGGAGGCGAACGAGGGGCTCATCAAGCTCGCGCGCAAGTATTCGCGCGACAAGTACGGCGACGGGCGCAGCACGATATTAACGCTCCGCCAATCGTTCCACGGGCGCACCGTGACGACGCTCGCCGCGACGGGGCAGGAGCAGTTCCACCGCCACTTTTTCCCGTTTACGGAAGGATTTAAGCACATCCCCGCCAACGACATAAAAGCGCTTGAAGCCGCGCTTGGTGCGAGCGCCGCGAAAGCGGCAAGCTTTGACGGCACGGCGGCGTTGGCGCCCGAGGAGGCGGACGGCGGCGTGTGCGCCGTTATGGTCGAGCTCATACAGGGCGAAGGCGGCGTTTTGCCGTTAGACCGTAAATACGTCACGGCGCTGCGGAGAATATGCGACGAGCGGGACGTGCTTTTCCTCGCCGACGAAGTGCAGACGGGCATAGGCCGCACGGGCAAGCTGTTCGCGTACCAGAATTACGGCGTTATGCCGGACGCCGCGACGTTCGCCAAGGGCATAGCGGGCGGGCTGCCGATGGGCGGTGTGCTCGCCTCGGAGAAGTGCGCGAGCGTGCTCGGCGCGGGCGACCACGCGACGACGTTCGGCGGCAACCCGATAGCGGCGGCGGCGGCGCTTGAAGTTCTCTCGCAGCTATCGGACGGCGCGCTCGACGAGGTGGCGCGCAAGGGAGAGTACATCAAGGGCGCGATAGCCGGCTGGGGCCTGCCCGCCGTGGGCGAGATTCGCGGGATGGGGCTGATGCTCGGCGTATCCGTCGCCGGAGCGTCGTTGCCAAAGGAGCTCGCGTCGCGCTGCATTGAAAACGGTCTGCTGATCCTGACCGCCGGCTCGGACGCGCTGCGTATGCTCCCGCCGCTGACTATATCGTATGAGGAGATCGACCGAGGCCTTGAAATATTGAAGGGGGTATTGGAAACGGCATGATAAAACCACTGGATAAATCGTTCCTCGCCGAATACGCCGAGCTGATACGGCGCAGCTTCGCGACCGTCGCAAGCGACCTCGGACTGACGCGTGAGAACAGCCCGACGCACACATCGTTCATAACCGACGAAATGCTGGCGTCAAAATACCGCAAAGGCTACTTCCCGTTCGGGTATTTCTCCGGTGAAAGGCTCATCGGCTTCGTGTCTTTGACCGACGAGGGCGGCGGGGATTATGAGCTGAACAACCTCGCGGTCCTGCCGGAATGCCGCCACAACGGATACGGGCGCGAGTTAGTGGATTTCTGCAAGGCGAAAACGCGCGAGCTGGGCGGGCGCCGGATAAAGATCGGAATCATCGAAGAGAATCTTCGGGCAAAAAACTGGTACGCTTCACAGGGCTTTCGGCACACCGGAGCGAAAAAATTTGACCATATGGCTTTTACAGCCGGATTTATGGAATGGGAGGCATTATAATGAACCATCTGCTAAAGCTGCTCGACCTCACAGGCGACGAGATCATGCACATACTTGACACGGGCGACCGGCTCAAGGCGGAGCAAAAGGCGGGGCGCAAGCACGACTTCCCCGCCGGAAAAACGCTCGCGATGATATTCGCGAAAAATTCCACGCGTACGCGCGTGTCGTTCGAGACCGGCATATTCCAGCTCGGCGGGCTGGGGATATTCCTCTCGAACGCCGACAGCCAATTAGGGCGCGGCGAGCCGATACAGGACACCGCGCGCGTGCTCTCGCGCTACTGCGACGGCATCATGATACGCACGTTCGACCAGAGCGAGCCGGAGTATCTGGCGAAATACGGCTCCGTCCCCGTAATAAACGGCCTCACGGACTTCGCGCACCCGTGCCAAGTGCTCGCCGACCTCATGACGATACGCGAGCACAAAGGGCGCCTTGCCGGGCTGAAAATCGGCTATATAGGCGACGGGAACAATATGGCAAACTCCGTCATCGCCGGCGGCCTCAAATGCGGGATGGACGTCACGGCGGCGTGCCCCGACGGGTACCATCCCGACAAAACCGTCCTCGATTTCGCCGCCACGGCCACGAACGCCCGCTTTGAGCTCACCGGCGACCCGAAGACAGCCGCGCGCGGAGCGGATGTGATATTCACGGACGTGTGGGCGTCAATGGGAATGGAGAGCGAGATAGCCGAGCGTCAAAAAGCGTTTCGCGGCTACTGCGTGGACGATGGCATAATGGCGCTGGCGAACCACGGCTGCATGGTGCAGCACTGCCTGCCCGCGCACCGGGGCGAGGAGATAACCGAAAAGGTGTTCGAGGAACACGCGAACGAGATATTCGACGAGGCGGAGAACAGACTGCACGCGCAAAAAGCCGTGATGTACCTGCTGATGAGGTGACGGCGGAGAGGGGAAGAATGCTTATACGTTGGGTAACGGAGCGCGATATTGACGCGTGGAGAGCGCTGTCCTCTGAGCACGACGACGTCATTTCGCCTGTTCAGCCGGATATCGGCGAATGGTATAGCGGTTTCGAGTCTTATATGGCACGAAAAATCGTTCAGCACGAAGCAGTCGCAGCGACAAATCAAGCCGCAAGCTTGCTTGGCGCGATCGCGTTTTCGAGAGCCGGCAACCGCATTACGTTCTTTGCGGTAAGCAAGTCCGCCGATTTTCACGAGACGGCGCAAAAACTACTGGCTTTTGCGCTCCGGCAACTGGATACAGGCAAAACAATATCGGTAAACGTGCCGAAAAGCGAACACGAAATCGCGCTTGCCGAAAAGGCTTTCTTCGAGAGAAACGGATTTGTAATTTATGACGGCAACGCGCTTGAAAACGGATGTCCCGTGCTGGCTTTGGCGCGTCCTCCGTCAGACTGAGAAGCTCCGCGCTTGCTCAAGCATTGCGACGCGCTCGCGCAGGGCGAAGCAGAGTACGTCGCGCCGATTGTCTTCAATATATGGGCTTTGGCGCAAAATCTCGGAATATTCCTCGTCCACGCCGCGCAGGGCTTCAAAGTCGAGCCGGCTAAAATCCGTTACCAGCTTGATCTGCTCGCCGTGCTTGCTGCGAAACGGCTTACCACCTCGTCATATACCCCATCCCAGCCATAGCGAATGTACGCCTTGCCAAATGCCATCCCAATAGCGGCCTTTTCCTTGATATATCCGGGCTTTCTCGGCGCGGGACGCTCGATTGTCTATGGCTAGACGGCCAAGCGGATGTGAAAATTTATGTGGAATCGTTCGCGATTCTGTGCTATACTGTGAGTTGAAATAAGAGGCCTCTGGATAAAAATAATAGGCGCCTCCGCTATGACGGCCGGCAGTATGAATCTAATCCCGAAAGGAGTTTTTGTAATAATGACTGAGCGAGTTATGAATATAGACGCGGTACCATCGTATCTAACGGCGACCCTCCACTCCGGAAAAGTTAAGGTACGGGAATCGGGCGGAGAGATTCGTATTGTGCCGATCACTGAAAACGCGACGACGGATAGATTCCTCGCCATAAAGCACGCGGCGATCCTTGCCGAGGATAAAATGCGCCGTTTGTATGCCCTTTGCGGCTCGGGAGCAGACCTTGAGATGACGGTGGACAGTTTTCTTGTTATGACGCACGACGAAGCGGAACTAAGCAATGAGTGACTTATATATTCTTGACGCCTGCGCTCTCATCGCGCTGATCAAAAAGGAAGCAGGATGGGAAACGGTACTTGATGTGCTAAGCGAAGCCATTACCGGCACGGCTGCGGTGTTCATGCATGAGCTAAATCTGTTGGAAATCTATTACGGTTTCTACAAGGAACGCGGCAAGGAATACGCCGAGGAAAAGGTTACCGAAGCATCCTCGTTCTTTGTTACAATCAACGGGTTGACAAAAGCAGTATTCGCGGAAGCCGGGCGACTAAAGGCAGCCTATAAAATATCGCTGGCCGATTCGGTCGCACTCGCCCAGGCGTCTATTCAAAACGGGATTCTGCTCACTGCGGATCATCACGAGTTTGACGCAGTTGAACAAGCCGAGGACATTAAGTTCCTTTGGATTCGATAAGGCGTTGATAGTGCGAGCCATCCTACTTCGCCACGGCGCAGTTTTCACTACTGGCAGCCGTGTCTTCGATTTTGGCTTGTGCGGTAATACCGCGCAAGATGAAAGAATGGAACAACCGCAACCAGAAGTATATGAGGGCATAGGAGAACGGGCTTATCTTTCTAATATTTCATCAATTTGTTCAGTTTCGATCCGCTTTTTTAAGAGTTGGATAAACGCTTACCTACAATAGCTAATAATATTCCGTCCCAGTATTCGCGCCTGTTCTAACCTGTGCGGTTGCGTTAGAATATCGCCGGGTTTGTCGGCGGATGCGGTCACGCCGTTCAATTCACCGGGTACGCACAACATACCGCTCGACAGATAAAAATTATGTATGGCGTTCAATACATTTGTTTGCCCGCCGCCGCTTGTACTTCTGCCAACCGAAATTGTGCCGCCCAGCTTTCCTTTTAATGGGTGATCCTTCATGGCAAAGGTTCTGTCAATCACGGCTTTTAGTTGTGCCGGCACATTTCGATAGTAAGCGGGTGAAGAAATAATAACGGCGTCACACCAGTTATACGCTTCATAGATTTTGCCCATATCATCGCTAATATGACATTCGTTTCTTCCAACACAGGTCTCGCACCCCGTACAAGGCTCGATTTTTACATCTGAAAGCAAGATTTTTCTGATTGTCCATTTTGCTTCGTCGAATGGCTCCAATGCTGCGTTAAGCAAAATTTCAGAGTTGCCGCCTTTTCTGGGCGTACCGGAAATTCCAAGTATATTCATTACGTAGGCTCCTTTATTTGAGCAAATTGTCGCCCCGGTTCAAGCGGATGTAATGCCGCCCTCGATAACTGACAGATGTGCCGCTCGCATCGACGCTAACGGCGATATACTGCTTACCGCCCTCATTCAACTTCACTTGTTATATGCATTGTATCCCGCTTTTTATACGTTGTCAACGCTAAAATTGAGTTTTGTTCTTCCGCGTGCGCAAATTTTCCGCCCCGGTCCAAAAGGCCGTGAATCAACGTGGCGCGATGAGGGAATTGTACTTTCGGTAAAGAAAGTCACGCATAAACTTGCATTTTTAAGCGTTTGCTCAAATTTCTCTTGACATCTCCCTTGAATCGAGTATAATATTAAGCGAACGCTCAATTAAACTCGGAGGTGTGCATATGAGGGAGAAATCACAGGAAAAGAAAAACGGAATATTGCAAGCGACGCTCGAGCTCGTGTCGGAGCAGGGTTTTCACGGTACTTCCATCTCGCAGATCGCAAAGCAAGCAAAGGTAAACGTCGGCTCGATATACTACTACTTTGAAAGCAAGGACGATATCATAACCGCCCTATACCTCGACTGCAAATCCCGTATCACGGAGCGGGCGTTTAGCAACTGCCCGGATAGCGGAGAGCCGGATATACGCCTTAAAGCAATGATGCAGAATATCATCCGTTACTTCAGCAAGAACAGGCGTGAACTCAGCTTTATCGTCCAATTTGAAAATTCACCATACGCCTCAAGCATTGCCCTCTCTACGGAATACGCGGACATTATGAAGCCGTATGTATCGCTGTTCAACGAACTCAAAGAAAGCGGCCGGGTCAAAGACATTCCTGTTCGCATTCTGTCTAACCTGATGTCCGGCGCGGTCGTTTCGCTCGCCGGATACTGCATAGACCACGCCGAGGCGCTTGAAGAAACCTCACTTACATCTTCGATAGAGGCCATCTGGGATATGGCGAAAAAATAGGAGGAAGCTGCTCTATGGTAAACATTGAAATACGCGAGCTTGGCAAAAGCGGCGTGATGGTTCCCGCAATGGGCGTGGGGACGATGCTTTGGACGCCCGGTAATTCTATTGCGGAAGAAACCATTGCGGGAACCTACACCGCCTGTTTGGACGCGGGGTTGAACTTCTTCGATACCGCCGAAATCTACGGCGGCGGTTCATCGGAACGGGTTCTGGGAAAGTGCATAAAAAAAGACGGCAGATCCGTTCTCATTGCCACCAAATTTGCCCCGCCGTCGCCGATGAATCCGTTGACGCAAAAGCGCAAAACGGTATCAAAGGATTCACCGAGGGCTTTGCTGGAAGCCCTTGACGGCAGTTTAGTAAGGTTGGGCATTGACCGCATTGACCTCTACCAGATGCATATGCCGCCGTCCAAAAATACGATCGCGGACTATATGGACGTTATGTCCGAGGCGGTCAAGGCGGGGAAAGTGCGCGCCGTCGGTGTGTGCAATTTCAACGAATCTCAGATACGCCAAGCCCACGCCGCCCTTGCGAAGCACGGCATTCCGCTCGCCACCGCAATGGTCGGCTACAACCTCCTGCGCCGCTGGCCGGAAACAAACGGCACGTTCGCCGCCTGCAAGGATCTCGGCATATCTGTCATCCCCTACGCGCCGCTGGCGGAGGGCGTACTAACGGGCAAATACCGCGCCAAGGGCGGGCACGTGCCATTTGGCTACAAAATTGCGCTCTATTTCGGACATTTGAACATCACGAAAGACCGCCGAGATTCCAAGCCGCTTATACAGCGGGTATTCTCAAAGCCCTTGGAGTTGAACGGCAGACGGCTTGAACCACTGTTTCAGGTTATGGGCGAAATTGCCTCCGCCCACGGCAAAACCCTCGCGCAAGTGGCGATCAACTGGCTGGCTACGAATGAGGAGGTCGGCGTCATCCCCATACCCGGTATGAAAAGCGTGAAGCAGGTCGGCGATAACGCCGACGCGCTCGGTTGGAGCATGACGAAAGAGGAACGGGAGCGGATCGATGAGGTTTGTGCCATCTGAAAGCTTGTAATTCTCGATGGTTTGAGTTGCATACCGCAGATACTCATTAAGCGTATTTATGGTATCGAAACGACACTTGTTATGTGACCACGTCAAAAGTGCAGACACTGCCTGCACTTTTCAAAAACTCGCAACGTGTTGCGAGTTTTACACCCTCTCCTATTGCTCCGGAGGTTCAACGCTTACAAGCCCGCGATCATAGACAATATTCAGCACAAAGCCGTCGCCATTTTTATCGTGTACGACCTGCTGAAACAGTTGACGGTCGTCGCCGTACATCAGCCCTCCCGACAGTTCAAGCGAAGCAATGTCATAACGGGCGCTGTAGTAATCGATACTCCGCTGGGCCTCGCCAAGCTTCGCAGCGGAATCCGGCTGTTTTGTGCCGTCATACGCAATGACCGAAGCGAGGGCGTTCACGTCGTTGTTTGCAAGAGCCGCAACGTAATCCCGCGCGAGCGCGTCTGCAAGCGTATAATACTGGCTAAATACGCAGAAGTACCGGGGTTCCGAGTAATACACCGCGTTCGAGTCGAGTGTTATATTCACCGTTACGGTATAAATCGCGTCGCCGCCGCCGACAACGCTGTCGACCTTGAACTCGTAATCGCCGCCGCGTCCGCTCGATTTTACGCTCTTCGACTGAACCCAAAACCGCGGATTGTCCGTGCCGAGCCACTTGTGCCACGATTCAATGCCGCCGGAGTTTTCCGCTAGGTCTTCGCCGCTGTTCAACGCGTCGACATAATTTTGAGCGTAATTTTCGGCGTCTTCCGGCGTTATTGCGGTCAGCGGTTCGCGGTAGGTGAACAGCACGGAAACCGTCTGCACGACCGGTTCCCCGCCGCCCGTCGAAATAAAGACGTTCGTGTTAATAAAGTAGTTCCCCGGCTTCATGTCCGCGTCCAGTTCGCCGACTTCAAAGCCATAGTACAGGCTGTCGCCGAAGCCGAGTGTCCGCAGTTGCGAAAGCAAGGGCACACCGGAAA
>JAISAA010000108.1 GCA_031266955.1 Oscillospiraceae bacterium
TTGTCACTTTTTGTAAATAAGTTTCGCGAAATTCAGAAAAAAGTCTTGTCAAAACGGATAAAGTATGTTACAGTTTTATTTCAGAGAGTCATGGGCATAATATTACCGCGGTCGCGTTATTAAAGCCGGCGCTTCGTTGGCGCCCGAATTTCAGAAAATCCGGTGGTGTGTAAGATCATGACAAAATATGTCATCAACGGCGGGAAACCGCTTTTCGGCGAGGTCGAGATCAGCGGCGCGAAGAACGCCGCGGTGGCGATAATACCGGCGGCGCTGCTCGTGGACGGGGTTTGCCGAATCGACAATATACCGCGTATCTCCGATGTGACTATGCTGCTTGGCATATTGAGACAGATGGGAGCGCGGGTGAGCGTGACCGGCAGAAACGCCGTTGAGATCGACTGCTCGCGCGTGGATCGCACGCAGGCCACGTTTGACGATATGCGCCGGATACGCGCGTCATACTATCTGCTTGGCGCGCTGCTCGGCAGACACGGCAGGGCGAGCGTCGCGATGCCGGGCGGGTGCAATTTCGGCGGAGTGCGTCCCATCGACCAGCACATAAAGGGTTTCACCGCGATGGGCGCGACCGTGAATATAAGAAACGGTATCGTAACGGCCGAGACCTCGGGACACGCGACGGGCTCCACGATCTATATCGACGTCGTGTCGGTCGGCGCAACGATAAACATAATGCTTACGTCCGTGCTCGCCGAGGGGCGAACGGTGATCGAGAACGCGGCAAAGGAGCCGCACATCGTCGATTTGGCGAACTTTCTCAATTCGATGGGCGCCGATGTCAGAGGCGCCGGGACGAATATGATCAAAATAAACGGCGTAAAGCGTCTGTCGGGCGGTTCTTATTCCATAATACCGGATCAAATTGAGGCGGGCACGTATATGGTGGCCGCCGCGGGAGCGGGCGGAAGCGTCGCAGTAAGAAACGTCATTCCCAAGCACCTCGTCAGTATATCCGGGAAGCTCAGGGAGATGGGAGTGGACGTATTCGAGGGAGAGGACGCCGTCGTCGTATCGAGGGACACCCCATTACGCAGGACTAACATCAAAACGCAGCCGTATCCGGGCTTTCCGACCGATATGCAGCCGCAGATATCGACGGTCCTCTGCCTTGCCAGAGGCACGAGCATTGTGACGGAGGGCGTCTGGGACAATCGGTTTAAGTACGTGGATGAGCTCGCGAAGATGGGCGGAAATATTCAGGTGGGCGGCAGGACGGCAATAATAGAGGGCGTGCCGGCGCTCACGGGCGCGCCGCTGAAATCGTGTGATCTGCGCGCGGGCGCGGCGCTTGTGATCGCCGGCTTATGCGCCGGAGGCGTCACGGAGATCGAGGGCATCGAGTATATCGAACGCGGATACGAGGATATAATCGGCAAGCTGCGAAAATTGGGCGCGGACATCAAAAGCGTATACTTCCCTGACAACGCCGAGCTAACAGCCCGCGGCGCAAGCTAGTCGCGCAATTGTTAATTGTTAATTGTTAATTGTTAATTAGTAAGCTCCGCCCATAGGGCGTACTGGGCGTCTAGTTGGGCGCGCAGCTCCGACTCTTTGGTTTCGAGCTCCATCAGCTTTATATAGTCGGTGGCGTATTGCTCTTTTTCGAGCGCCAGCTCCGCAAGCGCCGCCTCTGTCCCGCCGATATCGCGTTCCGCGCGGTCGGCGCGTTTTTTTAGGGACGCCGCGTCTGTTCTGGGCGGCTTTTTTTGCATAGCGGGGCGTTTTGTCCGGCGCGGCGGCGGCGCGCGGCGCTCGTTCCGCAGGAGCATATATTCCTCGAACGTGCCGTCGAAATCCGTGAAGGCGCCGTCGCGCAGTTCCCACACGCGTGTGGCGAATTTGTCTATGAAGTACCGGTCGTGCGACACGAACAGCAGCGCGCCCCCGTATCCGCCGAGCGCGTCCTCCATCCACTCGCGCGAGGCGGCGTCCAGATGGTTCGTGGGCTCGTCGAGGACGAGCAGGTTAACGTCCGCACTCATGAGCGAGCACAGGCGCAGCCGGCTCTGCTCGCCGCCCGACATATCGCCGACAAGCTTGAACACGTCCTCGCCCGAGAATTTGAACGAGCCCAGACGGTTGCGCGCCGAAGCCGCCGAGCAGCCCGTCTCGTACATGAGCGTGTCGAGCGCGCTCATGTACGGGTCGTCAAACTTGACGCTCTGCGGCAGATACGCCGCCTTGACGGCCGGCCCCAGCCGCGCGAACCCGGCATCGGGCCGTTCCTCGCCCATTATTATCTTCACGAGCGTCGATTTACCGGCGCCGTTGTCGCCGACTATAGCTATGCGCTGGCCGGCGGTGACAAGCACGCTCACATCGCCGAACAGTTGCTTGCCGCCGTACGACTTCGCGAGGTCGCGCGTCACGGCGACCTCGTCGCCCCGGAAGTCCGATTCGTTGAAGCGCGCGCCGAGCTTTTTATCGCCGCGCGGGCGCTCCGATACGGCGACGCGCTCTATCCGCTTCTCGATGGCGAA
>JAISAA010000130.1 GCA_031266955.1 Oscillospiraceae bacterium
AAGAAGGACTCGTTTGACCGCAAGCCGAATCCGGGTATGATTTTCCGAGCTCAAAGAGAGTTCAATATCAATTTGTGGAGCTCCGTTCTCATAGGCGACAAGGACTCCGATATAAACGCGGGACGCGCCGCCGGGATCGGCAGCTTGATTTTATTGCGGGGGATATACGCTTTCACGCCTGCGGACGATGTAACACTGTGCGAAACGCTTGAAGACGCCGCGGCGGGGTTGGATTGATTTAGTAAGGACGCGGTAATCAGATGCTAACAAGTTATGAGAATACGCAGAGCTTATAAACCGCGCAGATTACTCAAGTTTCGTGGTATATGTCTGCTGCGGTGGTTTCCCGTCGCGCTGCTTGCCGTGACGGCGGCGTTTATCGTCGTCTCGCGTCCGCACCAGAGCGTCGGCGCGCTGAATTCTCTGCCGTTTGAAAGCCGGGTGAGCGGCGGCGTAGTCACTTACGGCGATTGTGCGGGCACGGCTAACGTCGTTATGTTTGGCTCGCTCCGGGACGGCTCCGCCGACGCGGATCACGCGGCGAAGATTGACGCTATGATAAGCGCTTACGGCTTGCAGGACGAAGCGCAGGTGCTGTTTTTTGACGTCGATCAGCCGTATGACGCCGTAAAGGATTATATATCCGGACGAGGCTGGGAAAACGTCTCCGTCTTTACCGGCGGCGCAAAATGGATGTGGGACAAGCTGCCGGATATGGACAACGTGACTACGCCGGTCATATTTTACGTTGACGAGCGGGAGAAAATTATTTCAGCGGACGCCGGTGCGCGGAGCAAAATCGAGATCGCGAAAAAACTTACGGAGCTCCTCGGGCGTGATTTCGCGGGGATATCCGGGTACTCTGACGATACGTCGCCCCGCGCGCTCGCCGATACAGACGGCGGCGACTACAACGCGCGCCGCGCCGCGATCGAGGCGTATTGGGAGAGATTACGGACGCTGGCCCCGCCCGAGGGATATGATTACGATCCGTATCTGTCTCCGCCGCTGACCGTAGCGCCGTATGCCGCGGGTACGCTGAGGGGCGAGTATATAGATTACGCGCTGACGGCGCTGAATTTCACCCGGTTCCTCGCCGGTCTGCCGGACGATGTGACGGCGGCGGACGAGCTCAACGAGCTCGCCGGGCACGGCGCGCTGCTGATGGCGGCGTCCGGGTACGGCCATGAGCCTCCGCGGCCCGCGGATATGGACGATGCGCTTTATGAAATGGGTCTGCGCGGTACGATGTCCGGGAATATCGCCTTTGCCGGCGCGGCGGGCGGGCAGGGCTTGCAGCTTTTAGGCGATACGATTATACACGGCTGGATCGCGGACAGCGGCGAAGAAAACCTCCGGAACGTCGGGCATCGTAGATGGTTTTTCAACCCGGATATGCTTTATACGGGCTTCGGGCTGGCGGATAGCTCGGAGGGCGGATGGGTAAGCCGTTTTGCTGACGCGTATGCGTCCGACGTCTCACGCGGGGAGCTCGTGGTTTATCAGGCGATAGCGTATCCCTCGGGCGCGGCGTTTCCGTCCGACGTATTCCGCGGGGATTATCCGTGGAGCGTCACCCTGAATCCGGAGATATACGCCGCGCCGGACATTGACGCCGTGACGGTGGAACTCAGCGGAGGCGGAGCGAGCTATACGTTTTCAAAGGAGAGCTTGCCGCAAGACGGAAGCTATTTTGACGGAGATTACTTCAATATAGACGTCGGAAGCTATGGAGTGACGAATTGCATTATTTTTCGGCCGGGCGGTATAGAAGCGTATGCCGGAGAATACGCGGTCGCCGTGCGCGGCATAGAAACGATAAGCGGCGAGGACGCGGAGCTGCGCTATACCGTGCGATTTTTCTCGTTGGACCCATAGTCGGCGATAGGTAATTATTTTTTCAATTCATCCTTGCTTTTTGCCCGGATATATGGTATAAAACTTTTTACGTCCGCATATGCCCGGACGGACGGCGATCCGTCGGACGATGCGACAGGCGCGACGGATACGCGACAGATAAAGGATAAATTAAGGACAAACATAATGTATGGAAGCACGAAGCATAGCGATTGACGGTCCCTCCGGGGCGGGGAAATCTACCCTCGCGAGATTGGCGGCAAAGAAGCTCGGGATGATCTACGCGGACACGGGCGCGTTGTACCGTGCCGTAGGGCTGTGCGCGCTGCGCCGCGGGGTAAGCTCTAAGGACGCCCGGAGCGTAAGCGCCCTGCTGCCGGAAATCGAGCTTGAAATGATATACGACGGCGCGGGCGCCCAGCGTATGCTCCTGTGCGGCGAGGACGTTACGGACGAGATACGCGCGCCGGAGGCGTCGATCTACGCTTCCGACGTGTCCGCGTTTCCGGAGGTGCGCGCGTTTTTATTGCAGACCCAGCGCGATATGGCCGCCCGGCGCGACGTGATAATGGACGGCCGGGATATCGGCACGGTCGTGCTGCCGAACGCCGGAGTGAAAATTTTTCTGACGGCGCAGCCCGAAATACGCGCCCGCAGGCGTTATGACGAGCTTGTCGCGTCCGGGCGCGACGTAACCTACGCCGACGTGCTGCGCGATATAAATTACCGCGACGCCAACGATTCCTCGCGCGCCTCGGCCCCGCTGAGGGCGGCGCCCGACTCGATAGTTTTCGACACTTCCGCCATCGGCTTAGAGGAGAGCTTTTTCAGACTGCTTGAGATCATAAGCGAAAGGCTGTGCGTTAAAAATGACGCCGCAGTTTAAGCTGTACCGCATACAGTTCCCGGTGCTGAGTTGGCTGCTGTTGCGTTTTATGCTCCGGGTAAGGCTCACGGGGCTCGAAAATATCCCGAAGGACGGCGCGTTTATCGTCACGGCGGAGCATACCAGCAATTTTGACCCGTTTATAATGATGTACGTTTTCGGCAAGGAGCATCATATACACATCCTCACGAAAGCGGAGGCGTTCCGCGCCCCGCTGATAGGCTCTGTTTTGCGCGGCGTGGGAATGATATGCGTGGACAGGAGCACAAACGATATCTCCGCGGTCAGGCAGTCGCTTGAATACCTGAAGCGCGGCGAAAAGCTCGGAATTTTTCCGGAGGGGCGGCGCATACGCGAGGGCGAGGCCGCGGACGCGAAGCTCGGCGCCGTTCGGTTCGCCTCCGCCACGGGCGCGCCGATATTGCCTTTGTATATCCCGAAGAAAAAGCGGCTGTTCCGCAGGACGCCTATAGTTATCGGGGAACCGTATTTCGTAAATCCGGAACGGCGCCGGCTGACGGCGGAGGAATACCGTCCGCTGGCGGCTGAGGTGATGGAGAGGATACGGAGCCTGAAGCCGTGAAAACAGCCGTGAAAATCATTACGGCGGAGTCGGCGGGCTTTTGCTTCGGCGTAGAGCGCGCCGTCGGGCTGTGCGAGAAAGCCGCCCGGCGGGAGGGCGAGTGTTTTACGCTCGGCCCGCTGATACACAATAAGCGCGTGACGGAAGCCCTGCGGGAGCAGGGGATAACGCAGGCCGGGGCGGTTTCGGAAATCCCGGAAAACGCCGCGGTCGTCATACGCTCGCACGGCGTCGGGCGCGCCGACCACGAGGCGCTGCGCGCAAAAAACGCAAAGCTCATCGACGCGACCTGCCCGTTCGTCGCCAAAATTCACGGCATTGTCGCGGACGCGGAGCGCGAGGGGTGTATGCCCGTTATAATAGGCGAGCGCGAGCACGCCGAGGTAAAGGCGATAGCCGGCTGGTGCGGCGACTGCCGCGTGTTTGAGACGGCGGAGGAAATGCTGTGCCGGCTGCGCGGCGAAGCCCCGGATGACGATAAAAAACCGCTCGCCGTGGTCTTTCAGACGACGTCGCCGAGAGAAGTTTTCGACTCCGTGTCCGAAGCGCTAAAAAAAGAGTGTACAAATTATAAAATCTTTGATACAATATGCGACGCGACTGACCGTCGTCAAAAAGAGGCCGTGAAGCTCGCTCGCGTATGCGATGTTTTTATCGTCATAGGCGATCGGGACTCAGCGAACAGCCGCCGTCTTGCGGAGCTCGCGGGGGCGGAGTGCCCGCGCGTTTTGTTTATCGAAGGCGCGGACGAGCTCGATTTGCGAGGGTTCGGACCGGGGGATGCCGCGGGGTACACCGTTGGTATCACGGCGGGGGCGTCGACCCCGGCGCGCATTATTAAGGAGGTCACCCAAAAGATGTTTGAAGAAACCGAAGTCAGAACCGACGAAATCTCCGCCGGAGCCGCGGGCGATACGCCCGTAGAAGCGGTCACGGAGGAGGCGGTTCCTGAGGAAGCTGCGCGGCGGGAGACAGCTTTCGAGGGGGGCGTTTACGGCGTTCCCGCCGAAGCGTCCCCGGAACAGTCGGCGCCGCCGGAGGCGACGGTCTCCGACGAGACCGTTCCGGAAGAGACAGCTCCGGAGGAACCGGATTCTGAGGCGGCGGCTCCGGATGCGGCGGAGCAGGAGCAGCCGCCGGAGCAAGAGCCGCAGCCGGAAGAGCCGCAGCCGACGTATGAAGAAATGCTCCTGAATTCGATAAGGACCTTCCGCACGGGCGACAGGGTTTTCGGGGTCATAGCCGCCATTACGCCGACGGAGGTCACGATAGACCTCGGCATAAAGCAGTCGGGATATATCCCGACGTCGGAGCTGTTGGAGGACGTTTTTGCCGACGCCGACGGAGCCGCGAAGATCGACGTGGAAATCGGAGAGACCGTCGAGGCCGTAGTCACCCGCGTGAACGATGAGGACGGTACCGTACAGCTTTCACGCCGCCGTCTCGCCGTCGTGCGCACATGGATAGAGCTTGAGGAGGCGATGAGAAGCGGGACGATCGTCGAGGGAAAGGTCTCCGACGCGAACCGCGGGGGCGTTCTCGTATTGGTGAAGGGCGTCAGGATATTTGTCCCGGCGGCGCGCACCGGGCTGCCCCGCGGCGCGGCTATGACGGAGCTGCTGAAAAAGCAGGCCCGTCTGATCGTCACCGACGTTGACAGAGAGCGCGGACGGGTCGTCGGCTCGATATACGCCGCGACCAAGGAGGAGCGCCGGCTCAATAAGGAAAGAATTTGGAACGAGATGGAGCCCGGCAAGCGCTACCGCGGCATTGTCAGGGCGATCAAGCCCTACGGCGCGTTCGTCGATATCGGCGGCGTGGACGGTATGGTGCACGTTTCGGAGCTGTCGTGGTCGCGCATTTCAAAGCCGTCCGACGTGCTTTCGGTCGGGGACGAGGTGGACGTTTACATCATTTCGGCGGACAAGGAGACAAAGAGGATATCACTCGGTTACAAGGATCAAGCCGAAAATCCGTGGCTTAAGCTTACGGAGAGGTATCAGATCGGGGACGTCATTGAGGTGAAAATCACGGGGCTTGCGCACTTCGGGGCGTTTGCCGAAATATTGCCCGGCATCAACGGGCTTATACATATTTCGCAGCTTTCCGATTACCGGATAGAAAATCCGAAGGAAGCGGTTTCCGTGGGCGACAACGTAAACGTAAAGATAACCGGTATCGACGGCGAGAGAAAAAGGGTGTCCCTTTCGAT
>JAISAA010000297.1 GCA_031266955.1 Oscillospiraceae bacterium
AGATAACTGAATTTGTTGGCGCTTTGGTCGATCATCATCTGGTTCTTTCCGCCGTCGGCGTTCGTGTTGGAATCCCCGATAAAGTCCAGCCCGACCTGAATATAGAATTCCCATTCCAGCGGGTTGGTTGTGGGCTTGAACTTCATAGTCAGGTAATCGCTCGAAAAGTCCGTTTTCAGCATCTTGAACAGCATGGCAAGGCCGGGCGACGACATATCCCCGCCCTGATTGAATTTCGCGTCGCTTCCGTCCGCCCCAAACGCGCC
Organism: Oscillospiraceae bacterium; assembly: GCA_031266955.1. Classification (GTDB taxonomy): domain Bacteria; phylum Bacillota; class Clostridia; order Oscillospirales; family Oscillospiraceae; genus JAIRRO01. Next base: position 267 of record JAISAA010000297.1, read on the forward strand.
GTTGCCGCCCGGACCCAACAGGCTGTCCAGATTATTTTGTAAATTTTGATCCTTCGTCATGTCCGGCAGGCCGACGCCGTTGATAATGGTAAAGGCGGTGTCCTGCAAAAGAACGAGTGAGGAGCCTTTTTGCAGCCGTGTTTTCGGGTGTAGCGTCTCGCCTGTTTTGGCAAGGATGGTGTCCTTATTGAGAACCGTCACGTTTTCGGATACCGCCAAATCGCTGAAAGGATAACGCGTCACCGACGAGACGCGCTGGCCGTCAAACCGCTTGCCGTAGGCGTCTTCAAAATAGACGGTATAGTCCGCGCCCGACGCCGCGTTCTCGCCCCACCACAAAACCGTCGTGTTGACCTCCATTTCCGGCGCGGCGTCGCTGATCCCGATGATGCCGTTGTGGCGGAGTATGGGCGACCACACGGCGCCGGCGTTCGTGTGACGCGCCGCGATTTCCGATATGAAGGGTTTATTTTTCTTGCCCGAGGGAACCTTTTCCGCGACGACGGCGTTCGTGGCGAAAACCACGGAGTCGTCCGCGTTGACGGAGCCGTCGACCTTGATGTACAGGGGATAATACTCGTCGCCCGGGGTGCGCGCGATAAACACGTAGTCAAGCTGGTCGCTGGGGGTCAGTCCCTCATCATTACTGGTCGCCCAAAACTTATCCGGGTCCATTGCAATGGTAAGCTTCCCGTCTTTGTCTATTGCGTACGGCTCGTCCTTGATCTGGGTTGCCGTGCAGTATTTGCCGTTCTTGTACACGCCGCCGCTGACGGTGAGGTTTCCGGTGAGCGGCGTCCCGTCCTCTTTTAAGATGAACAGCTCCACCTTTGCCGCCGGGCGCAGCTTGAAAATGTTCACCGGGTACAGCTCCATTTTGGAGGGGTCCTTTTCCGAGCTCAAAAGCGCGCTGTATATGGTGCCCATCATCAAGGTGTCTCCGGCGCCGGATGTGGCCGAGATGTCGCTGGCGATGCCGTCCGGCTCATAAATGGCGATCTCGCCATACGAGTTGGTCGTCAATTTCCGCTCGGTACTGGCGCCGTTGGTATATGTCAGCGTTGTTATCTTCCGGGGGAAGATGTTGAACACGTACAGCTTGTCCTTCAACGTCGTCACGTCCACGTTCAGCACGGCGCTTTCGCTGGTCTTGGCGTGGGTCGCGGTGATTTTCGCTGTGCCGTCGCGGTGGCCCACGAGCATAAATTCCGAGGAAGGCCGGTAGGACGTGTAATCATAATCATTTATGTTGCCGTAAAAGCCGCCCTGCTGATAATTCAGGCTCGCCGTCAAATCGTCGTCGCTGCTCCATTGTATCTGATCCTCCACATTGCTCCACGCGTAGCCCTTGGAGTCGATGGACAGCGTGCTTTGCAGATTCGCGTTTTCCCGCAGCTTGGTGATATCTCCCGTCGCCGTGACCGGCTGCAATTTATCGGCGATGCCGGTTTTTCCGGCGTTGTTCAGCGTCAGCGCGGTCGCCTGATTGCCGCCGGCGGTGATGTCGATCACGCCGTTTTGATAGACGTACAGAATAAAGGAATCGGTCGAGGGCGAGAGCTCGTCGCCGGGGTTGTACGCCTCAATGGATACTATGTAAATATCACGCAGCTTGCTGCTCACACTGTCGATGGCAAGGTCGAATGTCTTCGTTTCATTCATATATCCCGTAGCGGCGGCATCCGTCACCGTCACCGCTTCGCCGTTTTTCACGACCTTGTAGTTGTAAGCCGCGCCGCTCGTTGTGTCCCGGTTACCGAAGGACGCGGTCAGCGGCACGGTCGTTGTCTCGTCCGTTATGTAATAGCTCTCCAGCACGTTGAAGCGTACCACGAGCGGCAGCGCCCTTGTGACGATATTGGCGGTGTCCGTCAGCTCAGCCGCGCCGGCGTCGTCCGGGTTTTTGCAGGTGACAGTTACCGTGTACGCGGGCGCGACGCCGGCGGATGGAACCGTCAGAGCCGCACCGGGGATCACGCAGGACGTCTTGTCGATGATAATTTGCTCATTGACCGTCTGGTTGCTCAAATTTTTCACCGTGACTGTAAATTTGGCTTCTTGGGATTTGTTTGTCATTTTATTGACGACGTTTGTCGTCCACGTGACGGTCGTGTCTGTTTGTATCCTCGTGGTGATCGTGTCCGGGAGGTCGATAAACGGCTCGCCGCTGTCCACCACCGTGAGCGTTTCCGTCGTGGCAGTCAGCTTGCCGGACTCCCCTTGGACGGAGGCGGTAAATTTCACGTCGCCCTCTTTGACGGCGTTGACCTTTCCCGTGCTTGCTTCTATGGTCGCGACGTCGGGGGCCGAGCTGCTCCAAGTAATCACGGGCGTGGGCTCATAATTCTCCGCGCCCTCCGGCGACAAGACGGCTTTCATCGTAGGCGGAGTCTTGAAATAGATGACATTTCCGGGGGGATAACTGGCCGCCGCGTCAATGCTGATGCCGGTCGGGTACTTCGCGGCGAGTACCTTGAAATCCTTGTATTGCCCAATAAGAATATCGTAAGCCCCCGCGTCATCGTATTGCAGGAACACTTCCGCGCGGTACGGTTCATCCACCAGCGCACCGTTCGCCGGAAGCGTGATCGGGCTTTCTGTAATCAGCCGATCAGTAAAGTCCCCGCCCGTCGGCTTCGTCTTCCACTGCACGGGCAGCAGCGTCGCCCCGCCGTCGATGGACACCTTGATTTTATCAAGGCCGCCGCCCTGTATCCACTGGGCCGCGGCCTCGTTCAGCCCGATCTCCACATAGGCGCCGCCCCCGGCCGCGGAAAAATCGGTTTTGTCATTTTTGTCGGCGTCTACGGTATTTACAGACGCGATCGCGGGTTCCTTGGCTATGGATATTTTGGCGTCGCCGAAAGGTCTTGACGTGTTATCCTTCTTCTTCACATTATCAGAAGGTTCCGTCAGATCCTCCGTGATGAAATTCGTTACTCGTGTCTGCGTAACAGTTACGGACGGCGCATCCTGCTCCTTCACCGTATATAGATAGGTCAAGCTCCGATCTATAGTGCTGTTGCCGCTATCGTTCACGGCGGACACCACGTCGCCGTTCACGGTGATGTCTGACCACCTTGCCT
>JAISAA010000299.1 GCA_031266955.1 Oscillospiraceae bacterium
GGGTTCGCCATGGGCGTCTCGCCGTTTATCTCGCGCTCGGCGTTTATTTCCTCAAAGACCGAGCGCGGCATATACACCTCTCCGCGGACGGCAAGGCTTTTCGGAGCGTTTTTCAGCCGCCGCGGCACAGAGCTTATCGTGAGGATATTCGCCGTAACGTCCTCCCCCGTGCGCCCGTCGCCGCGCGTCGCGCCGCGTATGAGCTCGCCGTTCTCGTAATAGAGCGCGACGGACAGCCCGTCGATCTTAGGCTCCACGGTGTATCCGTCGTCACCGGCGTATTCCGCCGTTTTTCCGACGAACGCGTCCACCTCCTCAAACGAGAACACGTCAATAAGGCTTTGCAGCGGCGCCGGGTGCGTTACGGGAGAAAACGCCGGATTTGCGGAGCCGCCGACCGTCATAGTCGGCGAATCCGGAACGGCGAGCTCCGGATATTTTTCCTCCAGCCCGCGCAGCTCGCGCAGCAGGGCGTCGTACTCGAAGTCCGGGATAAGCGACTCGTCGCGGTTATAATAGCTGTCGGCGAAGCGGCCTATATCGGCGCGCAGGACGCGCTCCCGCTCGCGCGCGGCGGTTCCCGCCGGCGTGGTTTTGCTGCTCATTTGTCCGATTCCCTTTCTTTCGCGGGTCAGGTCAATCCTCTTGCGCCGCCGTGAAAAGCGTGAGAGTTCCGTCGCTGTCGTTGTAAATGAACTCGACCTTTATTTGATTCAAAACGTCGTTGTAGGTTTCGGAGCGCAGGCCGGTTTCTTTGTCAACCCGTCCCTTTTTGCCGTCGCCCTTCAGAAACAGGCGGACCTCCTCGATAGTCCGCGCGTCCTCAAGCGTCAGGTCGCGCTCGTGATTTACAGCCTCGACCCAAAGGGTGAGCCCGTCGGCGAGCTCAACGCTGAAGCTGACGATTTCGCCGTCCCGCGTGTCGGCGGTGTAATCGGCGTGAACGTCGGCCTCGTCCGCGCCGAGCGTGACTCCGTTTGCCGTGATGCCGACGAAGCTGAAGCGCGACGGGTCTCCGACGCTTTCTGTTATATAAGAAGTGCAATAGGCCGTACCTGCGACCAGCGCCGCCAAGGCGACTACGGCTATAACGATAGCGAGCAAGGTTTTCAGTCTCATAAGTATGTTCCCTTTCTTTTATTCGTAATGTTTACGTTGATTTTTCAGCTTCCGGTCCGCGCGTACACATTCGGCACCCCGCCGACTATTATCGTCTCCGCGACGGCGACGTCGCTTGACACGGCGGCACTCGCGCGGCTTCCGGGGATCAATATCGCGATGTCCGCGGTTATCGACAGCGTTATGCGGTGCCGCGTCTGGTTTATCCCGCCGGAATCAAAATCGTTAACGAGCTTTGCGCGCACATCCGTGACAGACTCGACCTTTATCGGTATCTTCGGCCCGCGCCCGGACAAAAGCACCCAGCCGAACGCGTCCCCCAGCGGCACGTACATCTCAGTGCTTATCAGGTTCACGATGTTCTCCGCGACCTTGTTTGACACGCGCGATTGCAGCAGATTTATCTTCGTCATATCGGTGACGAGCGCCGTTACCGCGCCGGAGCCGTCCTTTTCCAGCGTGACAAGCTCGCTGTACCGCAGCTTGCCGGAAGAAATTTCGTCCTCAACAGCGGCGTTTATCGCGCGCACGGCGTATTCTCGCGCCTCCGCCCGCGCGAGCTCTGTAACGATAGGCTGGACGCCCGCAGCGAATAGTGAGCCAACGGCGAGCGCCAGCGCCGCGATTATTATTGCTATGCGAGCGATTGATTTAACGTGGTGCGCACGTGGAGCGCGCCGGGGCGCGAAGCTCCCATGACGAAAGCGCGCGGTATAAATAAAACGGCTGACGGCGCGGCGTATTGCGAGCGTGTGCATATAAATATCACCTCCTGATAAGCTTATGCGCTATGGCGCGTCCCTATTTGCGCCAAATGCGCTCCGCGGCGGACATTATGCCGAGCTTCCCCGCCTCAAATGTCAGCCCCCCCTGCAAATACACGGTGTACGGCTCTCGCATCGGCGCGTCCGCCGAGAGCTCTATCGACGCGCCGCCTATGAACGCGCCCGCCGCCATAATGACGTCACAGCCGTAGCCCGGCATGGCCCACGGCTCGGGCGTGACGAAGGAATCGACGGGCGAGGCCGCCTGTATCCCGGCGCAAAACCGGCGCACGAGCTCCGGCGAGCCGAGGCGGATCGACTGGATGATGTCGCTCCGCGCGTCGCCGAGGGCAGGCGAGACCTCAAAACCCATTTTTTCTAGCAGTCCGGCGCAGAACACGGCCGTTTTAAGCGCCTGCGCCGTCACGTGGGGCGCCATAAAAAAGCCCTGAAACAGCGCGCGGTTCACACCGAGCGTCGCGCCGCACTCCCCGCCTATACCGGGGGACGTGAGCCTGTATGCCGCCGCCTCCACAAGCTCCGCCCGCCCCGCGATATAGCCTCCGGAGGGCGCGAGGCCGCCGCCGGGGTTTTTGATAAGAGAACCCGCGATCAAATCAGCAGCGCCCGGCGCCGCCGCGCGGCACCGGGACGTTTGATTGACATTTGGCGCCGCTGGCGCGGCGCTATGCGCCGTCGGCTCTATTATCTCTGTAAACTCCCCGTAGCAGTTGTCCACTATAACGGCGGTTTTGGGATTCGCGCCGCGTATGGCCGCCGCGATTTCGGAAAGCTCGGCGACGGACAGCGCGCGCCGCTCGGAATAGCCGCGTGAGCGCTGGATCAGCGCGGCGGCGACGGTTTTATCGGCGGCGGCGTCCGCGACTGCCTTGAGATACGCATCCCAATCGTCCGACAGGGGTATCTCGCGGTAGCTAACGCCCCACTCGCGCAGAGAGCCGCGGTGACCACCTTCGATCCCAATCGCCGCCCGGACAGTGTCGTACGGCGCGCCCGTGACGGACAGCAGCGTATCGCCCGGTCTCAACGCGCCGAAGAGCGCCGCCGTTATCGCGTGCGTGCCGTTTACGAAGCCCGCGCGCACGAGCGCCGCCTCGGCGCCGAATACGTCGGCGTATATAGCGTCGAGCGTCTCGCGCCCGCGGTCGTTGTAGCCGTAGCCCGTCGTGCCGGCGAAGCACGCCTCGGAGACGCGGCGCCGCGCGAACGCCTCGAGCACGCGGAGCGTGTTTATCTCCGCCACTTCGTCGATCTCTCGGAAACGCGCTACGGCGTCTGTCAGCACGTCCTCCGCGAGCGCGCGTATTTTTGGAGAAATACTAACCACGGTACTCAGCCATTTCCGCCAGAAACGCGCGCGCGAGCGTCAGGACGGCATCCATATCAGATATTTTCGCGACGCACGCGGGCGAGTGGAGATTGCGCACGGGTGCCGCCAGAGCCGCGACCCTCGCGCCGCGCCCGGCGCGCTGTACCGCCTGCGCGTCCGTGCCGCCGGAGATATACGTCTTCGTCTGCCACGGCACGCCGCCGCGCTCGGCGAGCTCTTTTATCAGCAGCCACAGCGCGCGGTCATATATAGCGCCCCCGTCCATAAAAGGGGAGACGGCGCCGCCGCCGAGGGCGCACACGCGCTTGCCCTCCTGTACTCCGGGCAGGTCGGCGGCGGTGGTCGCCTCTATAATGAGCGCTATATCGGGCTGCACCGCGAAAGCGGCGGCTGCCGCGCCGCGGGCGCCTACCTCCTCCTGCACCGTGAACGCGAACGTGCAATCGACGGGCAGCGGTCCTTCCATCAGCTTTAGCATAACGGCGCAGCCAAAGCGGTCGTCTATCGCCTTCGTTTTAATATAGCCGTCGCCGAACTCGAAGCCGCGCGCGTCGAACGCGCCCGTGTCCCCGAGCGAAACGAGCTTTTCCGCCTCCTCTCGCGACGCGGCGCCTATATCGATGTGGAGAAAATCGAGATGCGGTATCTTGTCGCGCTCCGAGCCCTCGAGCATATGGTACGGCTTCACGCCGACGACGCCCGGCACACGGTTTTTCCCGAAGAACACGCGCTTGCCGAGCGCGACGCGGCGGTCTACTCCGCCCGAGAACGCGAATTTGAGGGCTCCGTCGGCGGTTATGTGCGTTATTATCACGCCCACCTCGTCCATATGCGCGCAGAGCATGATCTTACGCGGCGGACGTCGCGCGCCGCGCTTTGTGACTATAAGGCTCCCGAGCGCGTCGCACGATATTTCGTCGGCGAACGGTTCGGCGCGCCGGCGTATGATCTCGCGCACCTCCCGCTCGTCTCCCGACACGCCGGAAGCGGCGCAGAGTGTTTTCAGCGTTTCAAGCATTGTCGCCACACTCCTTTATGAGCTCGCAGACGAGCCGCGCCGCAGCGTCGAAGTCGCGCAGGTCTGCCGTCTCGACGGGCGTGTGCATATATTTTACCGGTACGCCGAGCAGCGCGGTTTTGACGCCCGCGCGCGACACCTGAACGGGGCGCGCGTTCGTGCCGGAATTTCCGCCCGGCTCGACAGTTATCTGATACGGTATCCCTCGCTCGCGCGCTATGGCCTCGGCGCGATCGACAAGCTCCCTGTCCATATTAGGGCCGCGCGCTATGACGACGCCGACGCCCAAGGGGCGGCCTTTCTCCGGCAGGATCTCCGCCTGCCGCGCGAAGTCCACGTCGAGTATTATGCCGAAAGCCGCGTCGGCGGCGTAAGCGGCGGTCGGAGCTCCGCGAGTACCCACCTCCTCCTGCGACGAAAGCAGTATGTGCAGGTCGGCACTCAGGGGGGCATCGCCCAGCAGCTCTAACGCTCCGATGATAACGGCGACGCTCGCGCGGTTATCCAGCGCTTTAGCGCTGATCTGGCGTTCCCCGAGCAGCACAGTCTCGGACACGAACACGGCGGGGGTCCCGACGGGCATACGCTCGCGGGCGCCCTCCGGCGAGAGCCCCGCGTCGATATACAGGTCGTCTATCTTGACCGTGTCGTCCGATTCGCCGTCCTTTACGAGGTGCGGCGGCAGCGTGTCTATCACGCCGTAGACGGGCGGCTCCGCGAGAATTTTTATATCCGACGCGGGCAGCAGCCGCTCGTCGTGCCCGCCTATGCCCGTGAAGCGCAAAAACCCGTTTTCGGCGTACCCTGTCATCACGAATCCTATCTCGTCGATGTGCGCGTCGAGCAGCACGCGCGCGGCGCCCGGTTTGCCGCAGCGCTTGACCGCCATGATGTTCCCGAGCGCGTCATATGATATTTCGTCGGCATACGGACGCAGAAGCTCCTCCGCGAGCGGCGCGATACGCGACTCGAACCCGGACGGCGCGTCACAGGCGCACAGGCGAGTGATCGTATTGATCCAATCCATTTACTGTTTATCCCCTTATATCAAGTTCATACCGGCACGTGGCGGGGCGGGGCGGGCGCGATAAATCGCGCTCCTACTATTGTAACTCAAAAGCGCGCCGATTTCAACGGCTGAGAAAAAATTCATAAATATTTTCGCGCGCTGTGATCCGCGTCAAAGCCCAAAGGCAGATAGATAATACCAAAAATCGAAATATAATCACAAAAATTCTTAAAAAAAGGTATTGACAAGCCCGAAACGGCGTGGTATGATCTTCCTCAGTTGAATATATGAGCTTCTTTCGCGTACCGGGCGTTTCCAGGTCAGCCCGGCACACAGATGGAATGGAGGTGAGAATCCTCCGCGAACGGGTCACGGTATTTTGTGCGGCGGCAGGCCGCGCGATAAGTCCGATACGTCGCGAAGAAGCTGAGACGCTTCCCCCTGATACGGAGCCGCTCGTATACCATCAGTGTATCTATGGTGTGTCCTTGGTATTCCAGCGCGCGCTCCGGCGGATTTTTACCGGAGCGCGCTTTTTATATTCAACGGCAACGATCAAAAACGCCCCGCCCCTCGTAGGGGACGCCGCCCTCGGCGTACCGCGATCCCCATGCGTCGCCCTACATCCCCCGCAATTACACCGCCCCAAAATCGCGAACGGTCTCATTTGCACGGATCGTAGGGGGCGATGGCAATCGCCCCGCGACTCCCGTGTGATCACATTGTCTGCGCCGCCGTTGAAGGACGACCCCGTTTCCAAACGGCAATCGTGATGGGGTCTCCCCATCACGTCAAATGCCCCAGTGTTAATCAGAGATTAACACTGGGAACACACCGACCGCGACCGCGTTTTCCGCAAATTCAATATACACGGAGGCGACCCGAAATGTACAGAGCAAAAAAAATAACGCGCCCCGGAGCTCGTCCCCCGTAGGGGGCGCCGCCCTCGGCGTCCCGTCTGCGGCGGGCGGAAACAGAAAGGAGCAAATAAAATGAAAGAAATACTTGACCAACTGTTGCAGACGTTCTTGATTGCGCTCATACCGGTGCTTACGCCGTACTTGATCAAGCTGATCCAAAAATTGGTTGC
>JAISAA010000037.1 GCA_031266955.1 Oscillospiraceae bacterium
GGGCTTTACGGCATCGCGATGGCCGCCGTCGGTATGCTCTGCACGACCGGTATGGTCGTCGCGGTGGACGCCTACGGGCCTATTTCCGACAACGCCGGCGGCATCGCCGAAATGGCGGGGCTCGACAAGGGCGTAAGAGAGATAACGGATAAGCTTGACGCCGTAGGCAACACGACGGCGGCCATCGGCAAGGGCTTTGCCATCGGCTCGGCGGCGCTGACGGCGCTCGCGCTGTTTTCCGCGTTCGCCTCCGCCGTCGATCTGAAGGTCATTGACATTCTCAGCCCGAAGGTCGTAGTGGGGCTGTTTATCGGCGGAATGCTGCCGTTCCTGTTCTCGTCGCTGACGATGCAGGCCGTAGGCCGCGCCGCCGGCGCGATGATAGACGAGGTCCGCCGCCAGTTCAAAAACATCCCCGGACTTATGGAAGGCAAGGCCAAGCCGGAATACAGCAAATGCGTCGATATAAGCGCGAAGGCCGCCCTGCGTGAGATGATCGCCCCGAGCCTTATCGCGATAGTCGTTCCGATAGTCGTCGGCGTGCTGCCGTTTTTGGGTAAAGAAGCGCTCGGCGGGCTGCTCGCCGGGACGCTCGTAACGGGCTTCCTGCTGGCCGTTATGATGAGCAACGCCGGCGGCGCGTGGGACAACGCCAAGAAATATATCGAGGAAGGCAATCACGGCGGAAAGGGCTCTGACGCGCACGCCGCCGCCGTAAACGGCGACACCGTCGGCGACCCGTTCAAGGACACGTCCGGCCCGTCGATCAATATCCTTATCAAGCTTATGACGATCATAGCGCTCGTCTTCGCCCCGCTGTTTATGTGATGTGGGAAATACGCGCGGCGGCGGGAGACAAGCGTCCGCCGCCGCGCGTAAAAGCGCCGGTATTTTGCGCGGTCATATTTTTTGATTGACACGGCGCGGGGAGTTATGTATAATGACCTCCGAAGCGAAAATGCTGATGTAGCTCAGTCGGTAGAGCAGCTGATTCGTAATCAGCAGGTCGGGAGTTCGAGTCTCCCCATCAGCTCCACTTGAAAAGCCTTGCGATCACAATGATCGCGGGGCTTTTTCATTGCCCAAGGCACGGGGGTATTCCAATAATTCAAACCATACCCAATATTTTTTGGGTATGGTTTGAATAAGGTGCAGATGGTGGAGATAAGGGGGATCGAACCCCTGACCTCTTGAATGCCATTCAAGCGCTCTCCCAGCTGAGCTATACCCCCGCGTCTGAGGCAGTATACCACATCAAAAACCCCAAAGCAAGACTTTTTTATAAAAATTTATTTACATCATAAAGCCGCGCAGAGTCAATGCAAACATATAGGCATAGCTTTTTTCGGCGCTCTGTGTTAGAATTACAGTCGCGGGATGTACTTAACCTGTCATTCAGCCGCAAAATATCGTTGAAGGAGAAAAATACGCTATGAAAAAAGTGATCGCGACCTCAGCCGCGCCGGCGGCGATAGGGCCTTATTCGCAGGGGATCGAGGCGGACGGCCTTACGGGCCTTGTGTTCGTGTCGGGGCAGCTGCCTATCGACCCCGCGACGGGGGAGATAGTGCCGGGCGGCGTCTCGGAGCAGACGGGGCGCTCGCTTGAAAATGTAAAAGCCGTCGTCGAGTCGGCGGGGCTTACGCTGGCCGACGTCGTAAAAACGACGGTTTATCTCAAAAATATGGACGACTTCGCGGCGATGAACGCCGTTTACGCGTCGTATTTCACGAAAAACTGCCCGGCGCGCGCCGCCGTTGAGGTCGCGCGGCTGCCGAAGGATGCGCTTGTGGAGATAGAAGCCGTCGCCTGCCGCGTGTAAGCGCCTAAGCTACGCTACCAAATCGACAAGCAAGCCCTGGAGCTCGCCCACGCGCTCGAGCAGCTGCAGCTCAGACTCCTGCTCTTCGAGCACCGCTTGGGCGAGCTCCGTGAGCTTTTCGTCGATAATTTTTACGGTGACGAAGAAGCGGCCCCGGCCCCGCCCGCCGGACGCGGCCTCGCGCGAGAATTCGTAGCCGTTTGAGACGACGTCGTTCATAAAGCCGCGGATGAGCTCGCGGTAGCGTTCGAGCTCGGAGAAGACGGGGTTTTTTGCCAAACGCTTTCCCTGTTTGCCGATGTCGGCGGTCAGAGCGCTCAGGCGCGCTTCGCGCTCTTGCTTCGATAAGCTCGTGAGAGTGCGTTCAAATGAAAGCGCGCGCGCCTCGGCGTCCTCCCGCGCGGCGGAGGGCTTCGGCGCGCCGCCAAGCCGTCCGGCGGAATTAAAATCTCGAACTCTGATGCTCAACGAAAGTGGCTCCCTTACATATTGACGTCGATGATGCCCGATTCCCGAAATGGCAGCGGGTCGTAGCCCGCGATGCCGCGGCGGATGTCCGCGCGGCGGGCGTTCGATTTGCCGAGCGCGTTCATACGCTCCGATAAAAGCTTGGCGTTTTCGGCTGATTTATCGCGCAAAAGCGCTATGGTATCTCGGAGGGCGGGCGTCAGCTCCGTGCCGCGCAGGGCCGCGCTTATCTGCGCTTCGAGCTCCGCCGCGCGCGTGAAGGACGCGTTCAGCGCGTCATAATCTTCGGTTTCGATCAAACGGCGCTGCTCGCCTATAAGCTCTTCGTATTCGGCGAGCGGAAGCACGGGCTCACTCATTTGCGGCCGCGGCGCCCGCGTGGGTGCTCGCTATCTCCTGCCAGGCGGAGCAGAGCTCATCGACTATTTCGACTATGTCCGGCAGCTTTGAAATGTCTTTTTTAATATTCGCCTCCGTCAGCTCGTGCAATATGAACTCGTACAGCTTCAAAAGATTTTCGGAAATCTCAATGGACATATCGAGCGAATTCATCAGCTCGGAAACTATGTTCTGCGCTTTGATGAAGCACGAGTGGGCCTTTTCAAAGTCGTGCTTTTCGACGGCGCGGGACGCGAGAACGATGTTTTTTTTCAAGCCCTCGTAAAGGAGCACGACGAGCTCCACGGGGCCGGCGGTCAGAATACGCTGCCGCCTGTAAAGGTCCTGCGGGTTATTTGAGTTTGCTGACGCCATACGACGTGTCCTCCACAATATGCTCTTGCGTTTTGCTCGCCGCCGCTTTTATCAGCTTGAGCTTTGCCCCATCAGGCTCTCCAGCCAGCTCGTCTGCTCGTTCATCTTTGACAGAGCGGTTTCCATCGCGGCGAATTTGAGGTAATATTTTTCCTCGAGCGCCGTCATTTTTTCCTTAAACGCCTCGATATCCTCGGAGGCGGACTTGAGGCGGTCTGTAAGCGCGTCCAGATTCGACGCGCCGGAGCCGATATTATACGTGTCGATGAGCGACGATATCCGTGTCAAAAAGCCGCCTGACGAGTCTGTGCCGGCGAGGACTGCCATAACCTTTTCCGGGTCGCTTTCTATCGCCGCGCGCAGCTTATCCTCGTCGAGCGCGATCTGATCCTTGCTCTCGTCGAAATAGCCGCCCATTTTTATGCCTATCGAGGAGGGCGAAAGGCCCGTGCCCTGCACTGTCTCATACAGCGCGGAGCGCATATTTGTCAAAAGGCGGCGTATGCCGGCGTCGCCGTAGATAACGCCTTTTTTCGCTATGGCCTCGTAGGCCTCTATCTGCTCCTCCGTCATCGCGGACTTTTCCTCGTCCGTCAGCGGGAGATAGTCTTTCTCGGAGGTCGATTTGCGCGTCGTCGTCAGCTCGGTGAGCTTTTTGACGAGCGTGTTGTAGCCCTCGACGAATTTTTTGACGTTGTCGATCACAGCCGAGGCGTCTTTTTTTATCGTGGCGAAAATCTCTTCGCCCGCCGCCGTCGTGCGGTTTAACGTAAAGTCGATGCCGTCGAGCGTGAAGCTGTTGGAGTCGCGCTCCACCTGCACGCCGTTTATCGTCAAAAGCGCGTTCTGCCCGCCGGAATAGGACGATCTTTGGGACGGGGAATCAATTTCAAGCGCGCTGCTTGCGCCAAAAATATTACCGCTTTTATTTTTGATTTCAAGTTTGCCGTCGTAGCCCGTCGGCGTTAATGAAAATTTGTGTGTCGCGTCGTCAAACGTGATGTTGACACCCGCGCCGGAGCTGTTCACTGTGTTGATAACGTCCGTCAGTGTGTCGGTCTTATCGAATGTAAACGTCTCGCCGTTTATTTCAAAAGACAGTTCATCTTTGCCGATTGCGAACAGGCTGTTATTACCCCCGGCAGGCAAAAACGCACCGAGCTTTGTACCAAAATCGCTTGATGAGAGGAATCCTCCGTTTTTGTCTTTCACCGCGCCGCTCACAACGGGCGCGACATTCACCATCCCGAAAGCGCCATTGTCGGAAAACGCGTTACCGGTCTTATTTACGATGGTGAGCGTCTGCCCCACGCCTTTTGTTTTTGTCTCGACGGTGAATTTGTCCGTGATCTGCGAGTAGCCCATTGTGACGCCCGCGTTTGACGCGTTGACGGTGTTTATCATTTTGCCGAGCGTGTCGTCTTCGTTGAACGTAAACGACTCTCCGTTTATCGAGAACGATATATTGCCGCTGCCGTCAAAGCTCAGATCGGTCTTCAGGTTCAGCTCCTTCAGCTTCGTCGCGGCGGTGAGCCCGTTCGGGTCGGACGATACTTTTTCAAGGCTGGCCGCCGACGCGCCCTTCGCAAGCTGATCGACGGAGCTTATCGCCAGATTGCCCACAGATGCGTAAACGGACGGCGAGAGCGTCACGGCGTTGGCGCCGGAGCCGGTCACGCTCGCGGTGTACGCGTTGTACGCGGACTCCTTCGTAAGGCTGTCCGCGCCCGTTACGCTTAAAAAGTTGTACTTAAAGTCGCGCAACGCGCTTGAAACGTTAGTGTACGCCTCCTGCTTCCATTTGAGCACGGTTTGCGCGGCGTTTTTGCGGTCGAGCTTAAGCTGCTCGATCTTCATCATAGTCTTTATAAGGTCGTCCGTATCCATACCGGACACAAGCCCCGTGAGCCTTATTGTGTTGATCCCAAGCGCCATTATATTACAGCCTCCCTTAGAGTGTATCAGGATAAGAGCATATCTCGCGGTAATCCATACATATATTATCGAATGATTTTTCCGGAACTTAACCGATTTGATTTTTTAATTTAGAAAAAATCGCGGCTTTCCTTTCTGTCTGAAACACCTATGTGAGAACAGGCTCTTAAATTTTCAATTTCAGATTATGAAGAAGAAAGCGACCCCGGCCCCGAAACGCGCAGCATACGCTCCGCCGTAACGGGCGGTGAAACAAACACCCTCGCCCAAGGCGGCGGCCAGAACCGCCGCCGCCGCATAAAATAGTAACAGCATAAAAGCTCCTCGCCTTCAAAATTTTCTCTTGAAACGCCGCAACGTACATAGTATAATATTGATGGGCGAAACGGGCAGCCCGCCGCGAATGCGGCGTACCCCGTGCCCGCAGGCACGTTTAAGCAAACGTCCGTCTGCGAAGTGGGCGGCCCGCCGCAACGCGGCGTCCCCGTGCCCGCAGGCACGTTTAATCAAACGTCCGCCCGCAGGGCGGCGAGGAGCGTAAAATGAACAAAAAGGCCAAGAACCCGGCAGCGGCGACGGGAGCGAAGAAAAAAGGCTTCGGTATGCGCGCGAAGCTGATGATAATATTCCTGATAGTGAAGATCATACCACTCATCCTGATCGCGCTGATTGCGTACAATCAGATAACGGCGCTCAGCGAAAATCTGAGCGGCATCGCCGTGCGCGACTCCGAAAACGCGCTGAACGCCTCCGCCGTTGAAAACATAGAGCGGATGTCCACGGACACCGCCCTTCGCGTCGCGGAATTCCTGTACGGACGTGACGACGACGCGCGCTATCTCGCGGGCCTCGCGGAGATATACGGCGGGGATATCGACGCGCTGACGCGGGCGTATGAGGCGTTCGCGGATTCAAAGACAAAGCGCGTTGCGCTTACGGGCCGGTGGGCGCTTGACATAACTCAAAACAAATGGACGCCCGTGTCCGTCCCCGATATGTCCGATACGGTCGGGCGCTCCACGAACACGCAAAACGACGAAAAGCAGTACGGCAGCACATTCAATCCGCGCGCCGCCTCGCCCCTTGAATACATAGACGCGCCGCTCTACGATGAAATAACGTTCATCGGGCTCGACGGCTTTGAAAAGATACGCGTATCCACGACGGACTCGCCGACCTCCCGCAAAATCGCCTACGCCGACTGGTTTGTCTCGGGCGAGCTGCGCGACGTCCGGGACAGGCAAACCACGTTCGTGCGCGCCGAGGACTATTGGAACGCGCTCGGCTCGCTCACGGCGGAGCGCGGAAACGACATATACGTGTCCGATGTGATAGGCGCGTACACGGGCTCGAACTTCATCGGCACGTACACCCCCGCGAACGTGTCGGCGGCAGCCGAGACGCGCGGCTACGACATAGAATACTCCCCGGAGGAACAGTCCTACGCCGGAGAAGAAAACCCGGACGGGCGGCGATTTGAGGGCATAGTCCGCTGGGCGTCCCCGGTGTATGTTGACGGCGAGAAGATCGGCTACGTGACGCTCGCGCTCGACCACGACCACATAATGGAGTTTGTGGATCACCAGACGCCGATGAACGAGCGGTACGTCGAGCTCCCGTCCGCCGCCGCCGGAAACTACGCGTTCATCTGGGACTATCAGTGCCGCAGCATAGCGCACCCGCGCCACAACAGCATCGTCGGCTTCGACCCCGAGACGGGCGACCCGCAGATCCCGTGGATAACGCAGACGATATACGAAAAACTTCTCGCCAAATGCGGCGTGGACTCCGCGCGGTATGCCGCGCTCACGCCGGAGGAGCGCTTCGATATACTGAAAGCCGGCTGGAGCGGCCTCATCGCGCGCTCGGAAACCGGCGACCCGGTCTACGATATGATAAAGGACGAGCCGACGTTTTATAACCAGGCGCGCCCCTCGGCGGACGCCCCCGACCCGGACCACACGCCGGCGTCTGACCTCACAAAGCTTGGTATGGTCGGGCTCGACGGGCGTTATCTGAACAACGCCCCGCAGTGCACGGGCTGGCTGGACCTCACGCGCGGCGGCGGCTCCGGCTCTTTGTACATACTCTGGAGCGGGCTGTGGAAGCTCAACACGGCGGCGGCTATACCGTATTATACAGGCCGCTACGCCCCGTCGGAGGCCAACGGCAATTCGCGCGTCGGCTTCGGCTTCATCGCGATAGGCTCGTCCATCGAGGACTTCACGCAGCCGGCAAAAGCGACAAACGCCGCGCTGACAAGCGAAACGCGCGCGAATCTCACCTCCACCGTGACGCAGCTTTCGCTCACGACCGCCATTATGATAGTCCTGCTCGTGTTCGTCGCCATTTGGATGGCGTCTTATCTCACGAACAGCATACGGGTGGTCATAGACGGCATTTCGCGCTTCCGCGGGGGTGAGCGGCAGTTCCGCTTCAACTCCAAAAAACACGACGAATTCGGTATGCTCGCCGATTCCTTTGACGAGATGGCCGACAGCGTCGTGGACAGCGTGGCGGGCCCGCTCGTCATCACCGATATGAAGCTCGACATCATCTATATAAACGAGTACGGGCTCACGCTTGAGCAAAGCCGGCTTGAGGACGTCGTCGGGCAGCAGTATTTCGACCACAGCATATATCCGAACAACTCAAAATACTGCCCCGTCACCGCCCTGCGCGAGCTGCGCGAGGCGGAGGTGTTCTATCATTCGGCGTCCGGGCGGTATTACAAGGGCGGCGCGAATTTTCTGCTGAACGCCGCCGGCATAAAAATCGGATATATCATAGTTTCGACGGACGTGACGGAGCTCTCTTTGAAGCAGCTTGAGCTCGAGCACGCCGTGGACGAGGCCAACAGGGCGAGCGAGCACAAGGGCGAGTTTTTGGCGCGGATGAGCCACGAGATACGCACGCCGATGAACGCGATAATCGGAATAACAAGCATCGTGCGCCGCCGCCTCGGAGAGCTGAATGTCGAGGCCTCTCAGCTCGGCGAGATACGCGAAAACGTCGCGCAGATCGAAACGTCGAGCCAGCATCTGCTCGGTTTGCTGAATGATATTTTAGACCTGTCGAAGATAGAGGCCGGGAAAATCGACATCACGGAGGAGCTTATGGAGCTGCCGCAGCTCTCTGAGACCGTTGACAGCATAATCCGCCCGCGTTGCTCCGAAAAGAAAATAGACTTTGAAACGGATTTCGACGAGCTGTCGCCGTCCGCGTTTTTGTCCGATTCTCTGCGGCTGCGGCAGGTGCTGATAAATCTGCTCGGCAACGCCGTGAAATTCACGCCGGAGCACGGGCGCGTATATTTCGGCATAAAGCGCCGCGACAGGCGGGACGGCAGCTCGCTCATAGAATTCATCGTGCGCGATAACGGCATCGGCATCTCACAGGAAAACCTTGAGTTCATATTCAAGCCGTTTGAGCAGGGCGGCGGCAGTATAACGCGCAGATACGGCGGCACGGGGCTCGGGTTAGCCATCTCCCGGCGCATCGTCCAGCTTCTTGGCGGCGAAATACGCGTTGACAGCGCCATCGGAAGCGGCAGCGAATTCCGGTTTGAGCTTTGGCTCAAGGAAGCTGAAAGCGAGCGCGGCGAAACGTCGGACGCGGAGGACATCACGGGAAAATTCGCGGGGCGCCGTATCCTTCTCGTGGACGACGTCGAAATAAACCGGATGATAGTAGCGACGATGATAGAGGACACCGGCGCCGAGATACTCGAGGCGGACGACGGCGTGACAGCCCTCGAGGCGTTCAAAAACTCCGCCGAGGGCGAGATCGACGTCATACTTATGGACGTGCAGATGCCGCTGATGGACGGCTATGAGGCGACGGGCGCGATACGCGCGCTTCCGAGGCCGGACGCCGCGAGCGTCCCGATAATCGCGCTCACCGCCAACGCGTTCAAGGAGGATATCGACAAGGCGGTTCAGTCCGGGATGAACTCCCACATCGCAAAGCCCGTCGAGTTTGAAACGCTCATCGCCTCGCTCCGCAAATATCTGAAATAGGTCGCTTGTAAGCTATGTGTTCGTGCACAAGGGCTTTGCGGGCTTTCTGAATATCATAAATCGGCATTGCGCTTTCTCTGTGCGGATATCAAAGCGCGAATTTCATCAACGGTCAAGCCCGTATCCTCTACGATCTCATCAATAGGTCGATTGCGTTTGAGCATACGCAAGGCAATTGCCCTGTCTCTATTTTTCTCAATCGCCTTTTTCATTCCCGCCTGGCGGATGCGTTCGCTCGCCTCCATACGGAGAACCGTCATAAGCTCCGGATCCGCGAGGGCTTCGCGGAAGCGCGTCTGGAATTGCTGAAATCCGGGGTTCGTGTTTGCGAAGCGTTCGAGTCTGCCGTCCATTTTCAATACCTCCTGCGGTGTTATTTTCTTAATATGCGCTTGATACATCACGTAAAGCCAGCATTCGCCGTCGTCGTCAAAGTCGGGCTCGCGTTCGGCGAATTGCGGGAGCTGGATGTTGAATACGTCGAGCTTGCCGTATGCCGTCCGGCGCGGTTCTTTATCAAAGGTCATATGCGCGGGCTGGAGCCAATCCGGGTTGTCCTCGCGGATACTGAAATCCAAGAAGTTTATTATCACGATATGCGGCATAGCCTCCGCCATTTCATCGACCGTCGCGCCGGATTCCGTGCTCTCGATGATCGTGTACGACAGCTCAACTAAATTACGCTCGAACATATA
>JAISAA010000150.1 GCA_031266955.1 Oscillospiraceae bacterium
CTTGGTTTCGCACAGAGGCAAGAACCGCGCCACTATGGCGGTCGCGCATTCCTTGCTGATCGCGATTTACTTCGTCCTCAACGGGTGCATCTTCGAGGACCTCGGCGCGGACTACTACACGCAATTCAACCGCGAAAAGAAAATCAATTCCCACGTCAAGCAACTCTCCAAGCTCGGCGTGACCGTTCCCGACGACATCATCAAAGAGGCTATCCTGGCTCCAAGCGGGTAGCTGCCCTGCGTACTCTCATATCTCCACCTCCTCCTCCAAGCGCTCGTTTCCCGAGGGCTTGCTTCCCTATGCCTCTCCTCTGTTGCGTTCCTGTCTTTTTTCACGTTAATATAAATATATTGAATATAAACTGTATCACGCGATCCACGTCTCCAGCTCCCCGTCCGTGGCAAGCACCATATGCGTATCGGTGAGATAACGCTCCGTGCCGTTTGCGTACACGATCCCCTGCGCCGGCGCGTCGTACACGCGCGATATTCTGTGCGGTTCCGTCAGCGGATTCGGTTCGGGAATTGCCGATATCAGTGATTTTGTGTACGGGTGTATCGGGTTTTGAAATATATCGTCCTTTGTCCCGCTCTCGACAAGTCTGCCCATATGCAGGACGCCGATATAGTCTGATATATACTTTACCATCGACAGGTCGTGCGCGATAAACAGGTATGTCAGCCCGCGCTCCGTTTGCAGATCCTTCATCAGGTTTACGACCTGCGCTTGGATCGACATGTCGAGCGCGGAAATACACTCGTCCGCGATGATCAGCTCCGGATCCGTGATAATCGCGCGGGCGATCCCAACGCGCTGCCGCTGCCCCCCGGAAAACATATGGGGGTAGCGCCCCGCAAACTCGCGCGACAGCCCCACCCGCTCAAGCTGCGCGTATACGAGCTCGTTGCGCTCGCCGCGCGGCTTGTTTGAGTCCAAGCCCTCCGCCACAATGTCGATTATCTTCTTGCGGGGGTTGAGGCTCGCCATTGGATCCTGAAAAATCATCTGTACCCTGCCGGTGAGGTATTGCTTCATTTGGAGTGTCAGCTTACCGCCGAGCTCGCGGCCGTTGAGCTTGACGCTGCCGCAGGTCGGCGCATAGAGCCGTATAACGGTTCGGCCTATAGTCGACTTCCCGCTGCCGGATTCTCCGACAAGGCCGAACGTACTGCCCCGTTTGATGGTAAAGCTCACGCCGTCCACCGCCTTTACACTGTGGCGGCGGTCTATCCTGAAATGTTGCTTTAAGTCGCGCACCTCGAGAATATTGTCGTTGACAGTGTTCATTGTTCGTCTCCGTGTGATATTTTCGCTTCTATTTGCCGGCGGAGGAGCTCGGGGATTTGGATTGCCGGCGCGTCGGGGTGTGCCAGCCACGAGGCGACCTCATGCGTCCCGCTCAGCTTGAAAACGGGCGGTTCCTCCTCGTAATCGATGTTCAGCGCGTACTCGTTGCGAACGGCGAACGCGTCGCCTGTGACCTTGTGCAGAAGATTCGGCGGCGAGCCCGGGATCGAGTAAAGCCGGGTATCCGCGGCGTTTATATCAGGCATGGACAGCAGCAGGCCCCACGTGTACGGGTGCCTCGGCTCGAAGAATATCTCGTACGCCGTTCCGCGTTCTACAATTTTACCCGCGTACATCACGGCCACGCGGTCGGCGACCTTGGCGACGACGCCCAAATCGTGAGTTATGTAAATAATGGCGATATTCATTTTCTTCTGGAGCGTCTTTATGAGCTCCAATATTTTTGCCTGTATAGTCACATCCAGCGCCGTCGTCGGCTCGTCGCATATGATGATCTCCGGGTCGCAGCTTATCGCCGCGGCAATGACTACGCGCTGCCGCATACCGCCGCTGAGGTGGTGCGGATACCGCTTCATACACTGGCGCGGCTGCGTTATCCCGACCTCGTCGAGCAGTTCTACTCCGCGCTCCCACGCCGCTTTCCGGCTCATTTTGCGGTGGATACGCAGCCCCTCCGTTAGCTGGTAGCCGATCGTCAGCAGCGGATTGAGCGCTGTGGTCGGATCCTGAAATATCATAGATATCCGGCGCCCGTTCACCTGCGAAATCATTTGCTTCTTTGTAAGCTTGAGCAGATCCGTTACCTGTCCGTCAAGGTCATACAGTATCTCACCGGCCTTGATAATCTGGTTGCTGTCGCGCAGGCCCATCACCGCTTTCGCGGTCACGGATTTTCCGCTTCCGGACTCGCCGACAATTGCCAGCGTCTCGCCGCGGCGCAGCGTCAGATCCACGCCGCGCACTGCATTCAATTCGCCGCTCGTAGTTTGAAAGGCGACAGAGAGCTTTTGTATATTGAGAATGGTTCCGCTATCCACCTGCACCCACACTCCTTCGGCGGCGTTTTATATTTGCCGTTGCGTAGGATCTAACGCGTCGCGCAAGCCGTCGCCGATGATATTCAGCGCCAGCATGAGCAACGCGAAGAAAACGGCGGGGATCGTCATCTGAAAAGGATATAACAGCATACTCTGATATCCGTCGTTTATCAGGGAGCCCAGCGACGCTTCCGGATTTGGTATTCCCAGCCCCACGAACGACAGAAACGCCTCCATAAATATCGCGCCGGGGACAGACATCATCGCGATCACTATGACAGAGCTCAGAAGATTCGGAAAAATCTCGCGGAACAGGATCTTAACGGTGCTCGTCCCGAGCGTTTTCGATGCCAGCACGTGCTCGGTCTCCTTGAGCCTGAGAGTGTTTGCCCTCACAAGCCGGGCCGTCCCCGTCCATTGCGCGAGACCCATCGTTATGATGATCGACATCATACCCGGCTTGAGCACGATGACGAGCAGCGAGACGATCACAAGAGTGGGTATTCCGTTCAGAACCTCGATAAATCGCTGCATCAGCAGATCCGGCTTCCCGCCGTAATAACCCGAAACAAGGCCGAAGGCGACCCCGATGATCATATTCAAAAGCGCGCTTATCGCTCCGATGATCAGCGAGATCCGCACTCCGCAGCAGAATCTTGTGAACAGATCGCGCCCGAGTTTATCCGTGCCGAACCAGAAGTACGAGCCGCCGTACCCTTTTGCCTCGTACATATTTCTGTCTCCCAGCGTCCCGTTAAAAATGCCGAGCCGCTCTATCCCTTGTATCCGCGGCGGAAGGTTCTGCCGCGAAAGCTCGATCCCGTCGTATGTATAGCCGCTGACCATCGGGCCGGCGATCGCCAATATTATCATGAGCAGCAGAAACGCGAAGCCTATGACGGCGCCCTTGTTTTTTGAGAATACGGCGATCGTCTCCGCCCACCTCGGCTTGTTCTCGACAGGCTTGTCAGCCGCCGCGTTATCGCGCGCGGCAAACGCGAAGCGATCCGTCATTTTGCTCCTCCGTTCAATCGGATGCGGGGGTCAATGACTCCGTACAGCAGATCCGTAACCAGCATTATTCCTATAAACATGGCGCTGAATATAAAGGACAGACTGAGCACAACGTTGTAGTCGTTGCTTGTTATGCCCATTATGAACAGCTTGCCTATGCCGGGGATCGAGAAGATATTCTCAATTACCATGCTGCCGGTCATAAGCCCAATGACGATCGGCGAGAGAGTTGTAATGAGCGGCACAAGCGTGTTTTTCATCGCGTGTATGCAGATCACTCGCCACCGCGGAACGCCCTTTGCTTCCGCAAAGGTGATGTACTGACTGCTCATCACCTCCAACATCTCGTTTCTGGTAAACCTCGCCGCGATCGCCATCGGAAATATCGCGAGCGAAATGGTGGCAAGCGCGGTCGAGCTGATCGGCATATCCGGCTTGTACACGAGCGGGAACAAACCGAGCTTATACGCCGCGACGTACACAAGCCCGAGCGCAAGGACCTGTGACGGCACGCTCGCCCCTATCATTGATACTACAGTCGTCAGCGAGTCTATAAATCCGTTGTGGAACAGCGCGGAAACCGCGCCCAACGCGACGCCCAACAGAATTCCGATGATGCCCGCCTGAAGGCCGAGCTGTATGGAAATTTGAAATTTGTTCGCTATCAGGCTCGATACGGGGTAGTTTGCCTGAATGGAGTACGACACGCCGAAATCGCCTGTCAGAATGTTTTTGACATAGATCACAAACTGCCGCCACAGCGGTTTGTCGAGCCCGTACTTCGCCTCTAGGCTGGCGCGCTGGACGTCGGTCAGCCTCTCGTTGTTGAATGGCGAGCCGGGCATAAATTGCAGCATAACAAACAAAACCACGATAATTGTCAGAAGCGTCACGGCGGAAATAATTACACGCTTGATCACATATTTCAGCATCGGTAGTCCCTCCCTCGCGACCACGTTCGGGCTTTGCCGGAAAACGGGCGGCGCATCAGAGCCTGCGCGTGTCTCTTAAATGATCCCTTCGGCGTCCAGAGCGGTGTAAAATCGGTCGAGCGCGGTTGACAGCACGGCGCTCGGGCAGGCGATATTCACGCGCTCAAAGCCCTCTCCCGCTTTGCCGAAGTAATATCCCTCGTCGAGAAACATGAACGCCTTGCGCTGCATAAAGCGTTCCATTT
>JAISAA010000230.1 GCA_031266955.1 Oscillospiraceae bacterium
TGCAAGGGCGTCGCCGCGACTCTCGCCACCGGCCAAAAGCCGGTCAGGCTGTCAAAGCAGCAGGCCGCCATGCTTACGCTGCTCGGGAAAGGCCGGTCAAACGCCATGATCGTCGCGGAAACGGGCTTGAAAATCACCACGGTCAAAACGCACACGGCGATAGCGTATCAAAAACTGGGCGTGAACAATGCCATGGACGCCGTGCTGAAAGCGCGGGATTTGGGCTTAATCAAGCTGTAATATACTTTTCCCCCTTGCTTCTCGAACAGCGGGAGGAGCTTCCTACGCATCGCCGTCAGTTGCCGTCCCGGCGGCAAAATGAAGAAAAACATCCGGATAGCCGTCCACCGGCAGCCAGTAGATCGTGACCTCTTTTTCTCCGAATTTCATCGTATTGAACGCGGCCCGCTGCGTACTCATCGCCCGGTTCGCCTGACAGTCCCGATGAGCCTCCGGCGGCCCCTCCTCGGAGCATTTATTCCCCTCTGAAAGCCCGAATTTCGCTCCGACCTCGTTTACGGCGATGACCTCCCGGTCTTTATAGATCAGCCGCACCAGCTCCGGGAACTTGTCCCACATAAGATGAAAAGCCTTTTCCAATACGTCCAATTCGCTTTGCGGAATGTTTACGCTCATAATTACGACCTCCTTTAATGTAATGCCTCAGCCGGGCGATAATCTTCTTTCGGATGCATTATATTATACAACGGCGGGATATGCAAGAGCGTTATTTCAGAAAAATGCCCTGTCTCTCAATAAAATTTGCTTTATAACAGCGCTTGTGATACACTTCCGATATCAAGCGGCAGACGAAGCTCCCGAATATGTTGTCGGCGAACAGAGGAATGAATATGATTTCAATCAACGAAATAATCGAAAAATCCGACGCGGGCGAGGAGCTCGCTTTAGAGGACGCCGTCGCGCTGTATGAGACCGACCCGTACTCGAAGGACGCCTTTATCATCCGCTGGGCGGCGCTGCGGCAGTCTATGGAGCTCGCGGACGGGCTTGCGGAAATACACGCGCAGATCGGGCTGGACTCGGGACCGTGCCCGAAGAATTGTCAATTCTGCTCCTTCGCCATGTGCAATACCCGCGACCCGGACGCGCGCCGCCGCGAGACGCCGCTGAAGGACATCCTCGAATACGCAAAAATATACACGGAGCAGGGCGCAAATCTGATACTGCTGCTCTCAACGGAGGCTTATGACTTCGATAAATATCTCGAAATGTGCCAAAGGGTGCGCGAGGCCGTCGGAAATCAAATGCCCCTGCTCGCCAACACGGGCGACCTGACGCCGGAGCGGGCGGTACAACTCAAAGCCGCCGGCATAGACGGCATATATCACGCCGCGCGGCTGGGCGAGGGCGAGATAACCGAGATACCGCTGGAGACGCGCCTTAAGACGATAGAGAACGCGAAAAACGCG
This sequence comes from Oscillospiraceae bacterium, assembly GCA_031266955.1. Taxonomy (GTDB): domain Bacteria; phylum Bacillota; class Clostridia; order Oscillospirales; family Oscillospiraceae; genus JAIRRO01. Next base: position 1,431 of record JAISAA010000230.1, read on the forward strand.
GGCCTAAAGCTCTCCACCTGCCTCGAACCGATAGGCCCCGACCACACGGCGGAGCAGATAGCCCGCCGCGCCGAGCAGTGCATGAGCTGGGCGCCGCTGACCTCCGGCGTCGGGCGCCGCGTCGCCGTGCCCGGGACTAAGACGGCAAGGCTCGGTATGCTCAGCCAACCGCAAAACGCGCTTTACGCCGCGGCGTACCGCCTGACGGACCACCGCACAAAGCTGATAGCCTCCGTACACTCGGAGCTCATGGCGAACAGCGGCAGCAACCTGTCGTGGTCAGAGGTGGGCAGCAACCCGCGCGACACGCGCCGCAAGACGGAGAGCGGGCGCGGCAGGACGATAAAGGAGATAAAAAACCTGCTCAACGAAGCCGGCTGGAAGGTGCGCCGCGGCCCTTCTGAGCATTGGACGGAGCATTGGACGGAGGGATAAAGTTCTGATATGAAAACAAAAACTCGAACGACAATACTTATCATAGCCGCCGCCGTTCTGCTCGCGCCGCTGATCCCGCTTTTGATGTGGTCTGGGACCACATTTTGGCGATGGCCGGCGGTTTTGCCGAAGCTTGACGGGGGCTATTGGCCGAAGCTGCTCGCGGACGGCAAGCTACTGCCCGCGCTGCGAAACAGCCTGATTTTGTCGTCGCTCGTCACGTCGCTGTCGCTCGCGCTCAGCTTTTTCGCGGCGAAGGCGCTGGGGACGCTCAGCTTTCGCGGCAAGCGGCTCATCGAGCTCTTGCTGCTTGTCCCTACGTTCATTCCGCAAATCGCCGTCGTGTTCGGGATGCAGACGGTGTTCATCAAGCTGCGGCTGTACTCGAATTTCGCGGGGCTGCTGCTGGCACACCTGACGTTTTACGTGCCGTACGCGACGCTGCTGCTCTCGGCCGTGTTTGAAAACTACGATACGGCGTTCGAGCAGCTCTCGCGTACGCTGGGCGCGGGGCGCTTGAAGACGGCGCTATTTGTGACGCTGCCCGCCGTGCGCCCCGGGCTCGTAGTGACGGGCGTTTTTTGCTTCATCGGCTCGTGGTCGGTCTATCTGCTGAACAACGTGATAGGCGACCCTCGCTTCAAGACGCTGCCGGGCGTGATTTTTCCATTAGTGTCCGTGGGCAACAACAGCTACTCCACCGTCGCCGTCGCGATAATCGTCTACATACTGCCCGTCCTGCTGATTCTGGCGGCAAGCTCAAAGGCGTTAGCGGATACGTCATTAAAAAAAGCGGCTGTCCGCCGCGCCGCCCCGCGGCGCGCCATGACAGCCATAAATGAATAGAGGATAAAAATGAAAAAGGAAAAAGAAGAGCTTTAACCCTGCAAGAATAATAATACACCAGACATATTAAGCAATCTACCCCGAAACTGTTTCAAAACTATTAAATAAAAAATAAATTTCAAGGAGAATATTCAATTAGGTTTCTATATCCCACTCATTTTCCTCCGTGTTCGTCCTCTTTTTCTTCCGCGAGCTCGATAACCTCTTTTATTTCCTCAATCAAGACCCTTTCAGACGGAAGATAAAGCTGATATTTGCTCGTGAGGATATGCGCATTGTCCTCCGGCAGGGTGATTTTTGCCAGCAGGTCATTTTTCGCGGTGCAGAGCAGTATGCCTACCGTTGGGTTTTCATCGGGCAGTTTCTCGTAGCGGTCATAATAGTTGACGTACATTTGCAGTTGTCCCAAATCTTCGTGCGTGAGCTTATGGGTCTTAATTTCAATGACCACAAAACAGCGGAGCAGGCGGTTATAAAAAATCAAATCCGCAAAAAACTCATCATTCTCAATCAACAGCCGCTTTTGCCTCGCCGAGAACGTAAAGCCGTTTCCCAATTCAAGCAAAAACTCCTGCAAATGCGTTATCAGAGCAGATTCGATATCTTTCTCGTAATATTCCGCTTCCCGCTTCAAACCGAGAAATTCCAGAAACATCGGGTCTTTGATAATCTCGGTCGGCTTTTCAGGGATACGCTGTTTCCGCGCAACGGCAAGCACTGCTTCCTTATCGTTGCTCGCCAACAACCGCTCATACAGCAAAGAATTGATTTGCCGCTCCAGCTCGCGCCCCGTCCAACTGTGATTCGTGGCTTCAAGTTCATAATACTCGCGCTTGAAGTCGTCATCAATGGAGGACAAGAGCCTGTACTGAAACCAGTTCAGTTCCTTGTGGATATCGGCTATTGTCGGATATGTACGGTAAAACTTGCGGCAATACGCCAGTTGGCGGTAGCCGAACCCGCTTCCAAACTCAATTTCAAGTGATTCGGCAAGGTTCTTTATAAGGTAGTCGCCATATTCGGCGCGGTCTTGCCCGCGCTGCTCCTCAACGAAAATCCTCTCACCCAGATGCCAGTACATCATCATACGCACATATTCCGCCCCGCAAGCGGCGTCGTTTTTTGCTTCAAGGATAATGCTACGTATATCGGCATAAAAGCCCGGATTTATTGTTTGAAGCTTGTCCATAAATGTCCCTCATCCCAATTGTGAACGCGCGCGTTCATTTTTTCAACCTACGGCTAAAACCGCCGAATCATTTCCCGCCGACCTCATTCTCCCTGTCCGGCACAAGCTTAACAATAGCATTTCATGAAAGAAAACGCAAGCGAAAATCGTGTTTTCTCGAATTAAATTTATATTATACCTGTATTTATATGACCCGCCGCAGCTTCCCCACGATGAGCGTCAAAACCGGCGCGCCGAAGCCCATCGCCGCGTTTATCGCGACCGCGAGCGTGCTGTCGGAAAACGCCTCCAGCTCAAATCTGCTCGACGCGATCAGAAGCCCGCCGACGAAGCCGAAAAAAGCGACGGGCGTCGCGAGGTACCGCGCGTGCTTCAGATTGAACAGCTTTTTACCGATGCTCATCAGTATAAACGCGAACGCCGTGATTATAATAAAATCCGAAATCACCCATTCCGAAAGCAGCAGCGCCTCAAGCCTGTCGAGCGGTTGCATGATCGTTATCAGCTTTGTCGTGGAGAAAAACGGCGTCGGCATATTCGCCGCGACGCTGTGAGACAGCGTCCCGATGCAGACCACCGTGACAAGCGTCAGCATAAGCCCGAGATACAGCGCGCCCTTCCGCCCGAGCCGTCCCGCGTCCCGCTTATTCGATATCTGCTCGCCGAGAAAAAAGAAAAACGTCAGATAGCCGAAGGTTCCGAGCATCGGGAAGGTCGCTTTCAGGATCGGCACGGCATCAAGATACGTCACCGGCCATACGTTTTGTATCTCGAACGTCGGCATAAGGCAAATCGCGAGCGCGAGCATTATCACCGTGAACAGCAAAATCGATATCTCTGAAAACCTCGCGAAAACCTCCAGCCGCCCCCGCGCCGCGACGAATACGAGCACCATCATCGTCAGCAAAAAGAACCTCATATCCGCGGTGATGAAGATCGTAGCGAGCATACGCTCGGCGTAATACCTTATATAAAGTGTGTAAAGCAGCGCCGCCCACAGAAAATACGCGGCGATCACCGTCTTCCCGCCGAGCTTGCCGAAAACGCGCTCGAACACGTCTGAAAGACAGCGCGGCCCCGACTCCCCTTTTTTGAAAAACGACGCGAAAACATACGACAGCGCCGCGAGCGCCGCCGCCCCGACGATCACAGCGACCCAGCCCGCGTGCCGCCCGTACTTCGAGCCCATTATCGGAAACAGCCGCGTCGCCGGCGAAAGGCACGCGACAATGTATATTATCACCGTCTGCCGCATACTGATTTTGCCGTTGTCCGGCGAAATGCCGCCTCCTATATTGCCATTCGCCTCCGGCGCGTTATTCCCCGTCCGCATCATATTTCGTCACCACGTTATCTTAAAAAGTTCGAGCAGCAGCGCCATAACGCTTTGCCTGTGCGCGGACGTGAAATACCACGCCGCGGCTGCAAGCTCCGCAAGGCACATAAGCGCGCAGACTATAAGCTCGCGCCGCAGCAACCCCTCGCGCTTCATTTTACGAAAATCAAAGTACGCGGCGACCGTCATTGACGCCGCGAATAATATAAGAGCTATCATACTTACCGGCTGTCCATGCGCTCACGCAGGTCATAACTGCGGCTTATCACGCATTCCACGTCGATTTTGACGTCAAGCTCCGGGAAAATCTCGTCCCAGTCGTCGGCGATCGCTTCCCATTTTACGGGGTTTTTCATACGCACGCGCCGGGCAAGCTCTATCCCGTCCCGCCCGAGCCGCGCCGATTCGTCCGCCACGGCCTTGAGCTCATCGCGTATACGTTCCGCCGCCCTCGCTTCAAGTATTCCCATTTCGCGCTTTGTAAACACATTTTCGCGCCCGAGCTGCTCCGTCAGATTAGCGCTTATCGTGATATCATAGCTCACGCCCGTCAGCGTACCGCCGTCCCAATACGTGTCGAAGCCGATATCGTACTGTAAAAGCTCAAGCGCCGTATATTGCCCGTCGGAGGCGCGGACGCTCAGCGGGCTCGCGTGAGCGCGGCCCGTGATAGTGTTGTACGCGCGCGCGAGCTCGTCGCCGTAATAACCCGTAAGCCTGTGGTCGCGGATAAAGGCGAAGCCGTCCGGGACGGCGGCTTTTTCGGGCTTTTCCGCGCCTATCATCTCCGCGAACGACGTGTTCTTATACGTAATCGCGGGGACTATCGCCGCCGTGTTCGGCTCGCTCAGCATTCTTACGAGGTCGATGAGCCGCAGCATTCGCGAATTGGAGAGCGCTTTTACGGATTCGTCGATATTCATCAGCACATCCGCCACGTTCCTGTTCGCGGTGACGGTTTTACGCAGCAGGTCCTTCGCCGTCGCGCCGCGCACTATGAATACGTCCATAGAATAGCGCGTTTCATAATCCCGCGTGAAAAAATCGAGGTATTTTTCCAAGTCGTCACGCGCGGCGGACTCGCCTATCAGAAGGAAATCGACGTAGCCGAGGTGCCGGCGCCTGTCGGAGTATATATTCATCTTATTTATCGCTTCAAAAACAGTCGGCCCGTCGAAAGACATCACGCCGGTGACGCCCATCCCCTCGCCGCCCTCACCGCCCGACGACTTCTTGCGGTCCGCCATAAGCGTTACCTCCACGCCGCCGCCCTTTTTATCTATCCCGATGACCTGCACGACTTCAAAATCGCTTATCTCGCTCATATAAGGGAAAAACCGCAGCGCCGAACCTCCCGCGAACAGCAGCGCCGCTACCGCAATAATGGCCGGCGCCAGCGCTTTCCTGATCATTCGCCTCCTCCGTCCGTTTTATAAGTTCCGCCGCCGTGCCGGACGACGTCTTCCGGGCTGATATCGGACGGCCTTTCGCGCTTAAAAGCCCAGGCTCTCCGCGTCACGGTATCGTCCAGCATATGCCGCCCCTCGTTCCCGGCGAGGGGCGAGAGATACGGCGTGCCGAAAATCTCTATCGTACACATATTGTACATTATCAGGATAAGCCCCAGCGTCGTCGTGAACAGCCCGCCTATGGACGCCAGCGCGACAAGCACCAGCCTGAACGCCCGGCTCGCGTTCGACAGATCCTGGCTCGGGACCACAAAGCCCGTTATTCCCGCCGCCGATATCACGATAACAACTCCCGGCGAGAGTATATTCGCCGTAATAGCCGCCTGCCCGACCACAAGCGCCCCCACGATGGACACCGCCTGCCCCACGGCGCGCGGCAGCCGAAGCCCCGCCTCGAGCAGAACCTCGAACGCGAGCAGCATAAGCGCGACCTCCATATAAGTAGGAAACGGCGCGCCCTGCTTGCTCGAGATTATCGACACGGCCAGCTTCGTCGGTATCATCTCCTGATGAAACGTCGTCACCGAAACGTAAAACGCCGGCAGTGTAAGCGATACTACGGCGCAGACATACCGCATTACGCGAAACAGAGAACTCAGCACGAAATGGTGAGCGTAATCTTCCGGCGCCTGGAGCAGTGTGTGGAAATCTATCGGCGTTATATACGTTATCGGCATACCGTCTATGATTATGCCGATGCGGCCCTCGATTATGTTGCCGACGAAGCGGTCAGGCCGCTCGGTGTACAGCGCCTGCGGGAAGAGCGTATATCGCCGCTCATATAAAATCGCCTCGGCCTGCGCCGCGGTTATGAGCCCGTCGGTGTCAACGCTCTCGAACCGGTGGATTATCCTCTCGACGGTATCGCCGTTCGCGACGCCCTCGATATACACTATCGCCACCTGTGTGTTCGTTCTGCGGCCGACGGAGAGCTGGCGTATTTTCAGCGCGCTCGTCTTCACTCTCCGCCGCACGAGGGACGTGTTCACGCGCAGAGATTCCACGAACGCTTCTTTGGAGCCTTTCAGCACGTTTTCGCTCGTCGGCTCCGTGATGCCGCGCTTCTCGAAGCCGCGCGCGTCAAACGCTATCGCCGCGCCGATACCGTCGAAGACGATAAGCGCCTCTCCCGTCAGCAGCCCGGCGAC
>JAISAA010000237.1 GCA_031266955.1 Oscillospiraceae bacterium
ATCACGAACGTCGATACCGCCGGCTATACGCGCCAGCGCATAATCCAGACGTCCATCGAGCCGTACAACGCCATACGAAAGTTCCGCCCCGTGGACAAGGGCCTTGTCGGGCAGGGCACAAGCGTTATGATCCTCGACCAGATACGCTCCGAATTTCTCGACAGCCAGTTCCGCGTAAACAATTCAGTGCTCGGCTATTGGGACACGCGCACGCAGGGGCTTACATATATGCAGACGCTCTTTGAGAGCACGGACGGCGCGTCGTTGGAAAACAGCATGGGCGTCACGCTGCAGGACAGCGTTTCAGAGCTGTTTTCCGCATTCAAGGTAGGCGAGTTGGAAGCGGCTTCCGCGGAGGAGCGGCTGCTGATACAGCAGTCGGCTATCACGCTAGCGGCAACGTTCAATCTCACATATCAAAGACTGCAAGCGCAGATGGCGGATCAGGACGCCGCCGTCGGCGTGCTTGCCGATAAAATAAACACCATTGCGGACGCCATCAGCGAGTTAAATCTCAGCATTTATTCATACGAAATGCTTGAAGAACCCGCGCTCGATCTGCGCGATAAGCGCAACGTGCTGCTCGACGAGCTTTCAAGCCTCGTGGATATCACATACGAAGGCAACGCCGTCGGAGATACGTTCACCGTGAAAGTAGCCGGAGAAGAGCTTGTAAACCACACTACGACGAAAAAGCTTGTCGCCGAGCGCAATCAAACGAGCAAAGTCTCCGGAGAACCTGATGTGTTCGCCGTCTATTGGGACGACGACGGCGACGGAGCTTACAGCGCCGGCGACAGCGCGCTGAGTCTCGACCCGTCCGCCGGCGGCCTTTCCGGCGGCGAATTAAAAGCCCACATCGACCTGCGCGACGGAACATCCGCCGACAACAAAGGCATAGCGTATTATATGAACGAGCTCAACACATTCACCCGCGCGTTCGTGCAGACGATAAACGCCCAGCACAGTCAGGGCTGGACGCACCCGCTGAATACGTCGTACGGTTCTTCCCAGCCCGGCGAGGATTTTTGGGAAGTTCCGTCCGGCGGCATCGTCGATATAACAGCCGGGAACCTCAAGCTTTCCGACGATATAATAAACGATATATATATGATCGCTTTTTCCGATGATCCCGTCACGTCCAGTACGGCGAGTTATATTCCCGGCGTCACCACTTTCACCGGCAACAATAAGAATATGCAGGAGATGTACAGGCTGAACGAAGACAACGTGACCTATGGCGGCAAAGACATCGGCACACTGCAAGGCTATCTCGCGGGAATGATGCTCGATTTTTCCGTGACGCTCTATCATTCAAAGACGCTCGCCGATATCCACGACGTTCAAACGCACGACGTCGACAACCTGCGCCTTTCGATCTCAAGCGTCTCGCTCGACGACGAAATGGTGAATATGATAAAATACCAGCACGCCTACGAGGGCTCGTCGCGCATTATCACGGCGATGGACGAGGCGCTCGACATCTTGATAAACAAAATGGGCCTCGTCGGCCGAAGCTGAGAGCGCTTTTAGAAGAAAGGAACGGCAGCAGCAAATGAGTATGCGGATCACAAATTCAATGATGGCGAGCAACTACACGCGCAATCTCCAGCGCAACTACAACCGCGTAAATCTGCTCACGGAGCAAATGACGACGAACAGGCGCTTCGCGCATATCAGCGACGACCCCGCCGCGTTCCTCGCCGGCCAGCGCGCGCGCTACGCCTTAACGCGTGTGTCGGACTACCAGCGCACTATCGACATCGCGAAATCCCGCCTCACGCAGGCGGAATCCGACCTTATGGATTTCAACGAGATCGCGGTGAGCGCGCTTGAAACGGTCGATAGTCTCGCCTCCGACGCCAAGGAACCGGCAGACAGGCAGAACGTGTCGTACTATATAGCCCAGCTCCGCGACCATACTCTTATGACGCTCAACTCGATTTTCGGCGATAAATACTCAATGGGCGCGTACAACACGACGGGGACTATGGAATCGGGCTCCAAAACCCCGCCGTTTACCGTAAATGCGTCCGGAAACCTCTGCTTTAACGGCAAGGATTTGACAGACGTGTCGAACTACTCCGAAATTGAAGCCGTGATGAAAGAGGTCATCACCTATGATATCGGCGTGTCAGCCGAGATGGGCGTTGCGCTGAACGGCGCCTTGGCCGCGGTTTTCAACGTGGAAAAAGATTCGGGCGGCACCGTGACAAAAGTCTCAAACCTTTACAACACGCTTGATGATCTATATGGTGAACTTCAGAACGACGCGTACACGGCGAAGGAGCTGTCCGAGAATTACATAGAGCCGTTCCAGCAAGCGCAGAAAAATATTCTTGCGCTCGTCGCCGAGATAGGCGGAAAGCAGAAGCGCCTCACGCTTCTCGAATCCAAATACGAGCAGGACACGATAAATTACACGCAGATGAAGTCCGACGCGGAAGACGCCGACGAGGCTGAGCTCATAATGATGTTCAAAATGGCGGAGACCGTATATAAAGCGTCGCTCGCCACGGGCAATTACGTGCTGCAGCCGACGCTTATGGACTTCATCAAATGATAATTTCGCATCCGGAGGTGCCGTTCACGAATGACTATCCCGCGGATAAACATTGATCAGCAGCGCGCGACTATCGGAATAACCTTCCCGCGTCCGACGCTGCAAATAGATACGCCCCAGCCGTCGATGAAAATAACGGTCGAGGACGCGCGTCTTGAAATGCACTGGGATATGCCGGTGTTCAGTACGGACAAAACGGAATATTACAACGAGCTCGGGCTGAAAAAGCCCGAAACGCTCCGCCGCGACCGGCAGGCCGCTTACAAGCAGGCCGGCCTTGAAAACACGGCGAAGATAACGCGCGACGGCTGGTACATCGGCGCCGTTGAGCAGCAGGGCAACCGCGTGGCGGAGCTCGAAAAGCGCCGCACGCTCGCGCCGCCGACGGTCACGGTAAACGTCAAGGCGTTCCCGTCGCATCTCCCGCAGATGTCGTGGGAAATTTCGCGCCCGGAAACGGAATATTTCCCGTATGAAATAAATATCGACGTGGACGGGGAATATATGCCCTCGATAACGCTCGACGGCTCGCTGTTCGTGGAAGTATACCTGCGCGACCGTCCGTATCTTACGATCACGGTAGCCGAGCAAGTAGAGGCCGCGATGGACCCGTACAGGACGCATAGAGAGATCAACGAAGCGATATAACGTGCGTGCGCGCACGGGATACGCCGCATTCGCGGCGGACGGGGGAGCGCTGTCATTCACGTCGCGCGAGGCTATTCCGCAATTGATATCAGTAATGCGTCGTAAGTCGCCGAACGGCGACCGGGCTGTAAGCCCGTAATTGAAATGAGGCGATTTTTATGCTGCTTGACACAGCGCGTTTCGGTCAGATAGAGATAGACGGCGACAAAATGCTGAGCTTCCGCGCCGGCGTGCCCGGCCTTGAGGAATATCACGTGTTCGCCGTCCTGCGCTTTGAGGAAAGCCACCCGATTATGTGGCTCCAGTCCGCGGAGGAGCCGCGCATCTCCCTGCCCGTGATCGACCCGTTTCTCATAAAACCGGACTACGTCTTCGACATCTCGGACAGCGACGCGCGCGAGCTGGACCTCACGGGCGCTGACGAGGTGCAGGTTCTCTCCGTGCTCGTCATCCCGGAAAAGCTGGAGGATATGACGATAAATTTCGCCGCCCCCGTCATAGTGAACACACGCACGGGCGATTCTAAACAGCTTATCCTCGGCGGCGACGCGCATTCCGCCCGCGTCCCCGTTTTCTTTGACATCGCAAGGTTTTTGAGAGGGGGTAATTCGGATGCTGATCCTGTCGAGAAAAATAAATGAGACGATCGTCATCGGCGAAAACGTCCGCGTGACCCTGCTCGGCATCGAGGGCGATAAGATAAAAATCGGCATTGACGCGCCGAAAAGCGTCCGCATCTTCCGCGAAGAAGTTCTTGAAGCCACAAAGGTGACAAACCGCGAGGCGCTTGACGCGCCGACGGTCTCTTTTGATTTTAGCAAATTCAATCCGGCACAGCCGGATTGAATTATGTTTTATTAAACGTGCGTGCACCTATGTTAAATCTTTATGCGCCTGCGCGGCGCGGCGCCCCCTTTCTTTGCGGAAAGAAAGGGGGGAAAGAACCGCCAGGGGAGAGGGATTTCGATTTCCCTCTCCCCTGAACCCCTCACCTTAAAACGACACAAAGGGGGGCCGCGGCCCCCCTTTGGATTTCCCCCGAGACGCAGGACGAGGGACGGCGAATTGGGCGGCGGGCGGTCGAGGACGCCCGCCCCTACACGGTTCCTCGTGTCTCGTCCTGTAGGGGCCGCCGCCCTCGGCGGCCCGTCCATTCACTCACGTACAACCCAGCGGCAGCGGAACATTGCGATTCGCGTGTTGACAACAGAGCGCTACAGCACCACGCCCCCCGATACATTCCGCAAATGACAGCGCCGCGCCTACCGGTTGCTAACAACCCCCGTGAGCCCCCGCGATTTGGGGGTTTCAAAAGGGGGAGACCCCCTTTTGCCGTTCTTTCCCCCATTTCTTTCGGCAAAGAAATGGGGCGCCGCGCCGCGCAGGCGCAAAAACGCGTAAAAAAAGGAGGCAAAAGCTGATGCGCAGCACCCTATTACCAATGCATATGCCCGGCCACAAGCGCCGCGCCGCCCCCTTTCACGGCGAGCTGCCCGAAGCTCTCGCCCGCGCCTTCGAGCTCGATATTACCGAGATCAAAGGCGCCGACGATCTGCACGATATGCAAGGCGCCTTGCTCGAAACCGCAAAGCTCGCCGCCGATTTATACGGCGCGCAGGCGGCGTTCCCAATGGTCAATGGGTCTACAGGCGGTATTCTTGCCGCGGTGAGAGCCGCCGCGCGCGCCGGAGGCGGCACATCCATCATAATCCCGCGTGCGGCGCATTGTTCAGTCTACAATGCGGCGGAGCTGTGCGGCCTTGAGCCCGTTATGCTCCCTCCGGCTTATACGGACGCCGCCGGCGTCGCGGGCGGCGTGTTGCCGGAGACCGTGCGGGCGGCGTTAGAGTCGTCGCCCGGCGCGGCGGCGGTGCTGATTGCGTCGCCGACGTATGAGGGCGTCGTCAGCGACGTCGCGGCTATCGCGGAGATAGCTCACGCGCGCGGACTGCCGCTTATAGTTGACGCGGCGCACGGGGCGCATTTCGGCTTTTCGGAGAAATTCCCGCAAAACGCCTCGCGCCTCGGCGCGGACATTGAGATCGTCAGTCTGCACAAGACGCTGCCGGCGTTGACGCAGGCGGCCCTGGCCCTCGTTTCCGGCGATATTATAGGCCCGCGCGGCCTTGAGCGCGAGCTGCGCGTGTTTGAAACGTCCAGCCCATCTTACATCCTGTTAGAATCGATAACCGCCTGCCTGAAGCTGCTGAAGGCCCGCGCCGGCGAGCTTTTCGCCGAATATGAAGAAAACCTGTCGCGCGTATATCAAGACCTTGCCGCGCTGAAAAACCTTCGCCTTCTGAGCGAAACGGGCAATACAGCCGCCGTCCCGCGCGATATAGGCAAGCTCGTCATAACAACGAACAACTCCGGCATGACCGGCCCCGCGCTCGCGGACACGCTGCGGGACAAGCACGGTATTGAGCTCGAGATGGCCGCGCCCGGCTTCGCCCTCGCGATGACGTCCGTCTTCGACACGCGCGAAACGCTCGGCGCCCTCTCCCGCGCGCTCATTGAGATAGATTCCGGAGTCGGGCGCGGGCGGCGCGATCACACGCCGCGAGCCGACATCCCCCGCCGCGCAATGAGCATTCAAGACGCCCGCTCCGCGGACGGGGAGCTCATAAAAATCGACGAGGCCATCGGGCGCACGGCGCTGGAATACGTCTGGGCGTATCCGCCCGGCGTGCCTATCGTAGTCCCCGGCGACGTGATAGACGGCGACGCAATCCGCGCCGTCCGCGCGTTGACGGAGGCCGGCGTCACTCCTAAAAGTGACGCCGGAGCTCTGCCGTACATAACCGTTGATATAAAGACCTGATAAAAATCCGCCTCGTGGGAATTATATAATGCTCCCCGCGAGGCGCGCGCCGATCTCGCGCGCTTTTCCGATGGCCGCCGCGTCCAGACGCGCCGGCATTTCGTCGGTATTCAGCGACGCGACGATGTTTTCCGCTTCAAGCCCCGCGCCGAGTATACGCAAAATCACGCGGGAAACCCTTTTCGCCTCGTCGGGATTCCCCTTGCCGCCGCCCGCGAGCAAAACGGCGCCGCGCTTGGAGCTGCGGGCTATCGGCTCGCCCCTAAAATGCTTCGCCGCGTGATATATCTGCAAGCGGCTTGCGATTGCCAGCACCGGCGGCGTGAGAGAGCCGTAATACACGGGCGAGGCGACGACGATGCTCTCGTAATCGTCGGAATATACCTCGCGCATATCGTCGTCAACGGCGCAGCGCGCGTGGCTGTGGCAGAAGCGGCAATCTACACACGGGCGTATATCGGCGCGGTACGCCGAAAGCTCAAAAACCTCGCCCGAAAGCCTGGAGCGCAGCGCTTCTATCATAGCCGCGGTATCCCCCGCGGGCCTCGGAGAGCCGTTGATAATAAGTGTTTTCAACGGCCTACTGCCCGCTTACGCAGTCCGCGCCGCCGAACAGCGCTTCCAGCCGCGCGAGCGCTTCGTCCGGAAGCGGCGGCATATTTATCGCCGCGATATTTTCGGTAAGATGCGCGCGGTTTTTCGTCCCCGTGAGCGTCACGGTTATGCCCGGCGTGTGTCTGCAAAAGCGGTACGCCGCTTCCGTTACGCTTCGCGCCGCGCCGGAGCTCATCAAAAACTCAAGCGTTCCGTCGCGCCGCAGCAGCTCCGCGTCGCCCTGCCCGGCGGCGATTATGCGGCCGACGTCCTCTGACAGACGCTCTTTGTTGTGCAGCGCGTTTCTGACGGCGAACATACACAGCACGGCGACGTTTTTTTCGATAGTCAGCGGTAGCACGGTCTTTGCCGCCGAGGGGTTTAATATGTTGTACCCCGTCATAATCACGTCAAAGAAATCGTCCGCGAGAGCCAGCGGCAGCATTTTGTGAGACGTGTCCGCGAAAAAGCGTTCCGTGATGCCGGGAAAACGGATTTTCCCGCGCTCCCGCGCGCGTATCAGCGCCGGGATAAGCTCCTCGGAAACGCGCTTATAGCTCTCCGCCGTGACGGCATGGATATGATAGACGTCCACATGATCGGTGCCGAGCCGCGCGAGACTGTCGTCTAAGCGGCGCTCCAGCTCTTCCGCCGTGATGAGCCCGCCGTCCGGCGTCTCATAGCTCACCTTTGTGCTGATAACATAGCTGTCCCGCGGCACGCCTTTCAGCCCGAGGCCGACGGCGCGCTCTGTGCCGTAAGCCATCGCCGTGTCAAAAAACGTAACTCCCTCGTCATACGCCGCGCGGACGATCCCCGCCGCGTGCTCCTCTCCGAAATCTCCGAGCCCGAGGCGCGAGAAGCCTCCCCCGCCGAGCCCCCCGGCGCTGACGCGCAGCCCCGTGCGTCCGAGTACAATGCTTTCCATACCGCAAAACCTCCGTTTATTTTTTATCCGCAATTTTTCAAATTGTCTTGGCGGCAGTGTATCACAAACGCCGGGCGGCTTTCAAGCTCAAAACCGAGGCGCTCCGTGAGCGGCAGGCTTTATTATGAATTCATCCCGTTGCGATCCGGAATAAAACCCGCGCCCGATTATTTTTGGCAAGATATAAAATAAAAAGCCACAGGGCGGGAAAAAAGCAACAGCTAAGCGAACGAGAACGGTACGAAATGTGCGCCCCTATGCCCTTATCCCGCCGGTATCAAATATTCAAGCACAATATCCGCCAGCTTTTCCGAGTGCACAACATAGCTGCCGTGATCCTCGCCCTTCAAAATTCTGAGCTCCGCGTTCGGGACCGCCGCCGCGATACGGTGCGTCTCCTCTTCGCGGATCATATCCTTTTCGCCCGCGAGAATGAGGCAGGGCGTTTTTATCGCGGACAGCTCTTCCGCCGCAATGTGCGGCTCGGTCACGGCCATTTTGAACATAGCTTTTCTTGTGAATATGTAAAGCATCCGCAGCATCGCAAGCGCCCAAAGCTTCAAGCCCGCCGGAGTGAGGTTTGCGCCGCAGGCGACGAGACCTCCAAGCAGCTCGGGATATTTTATCGCCAGGAGCAGCCCGACAATACCGCCGTCGCTGAAGCCGCAAAGGACAGGCTTTTTGAGCTCCAGCGCGTCCGCCAGCGATTTTACATCCTCCGCCATATCGTCGTAGTGGAGCGCTTCGCCTTTTTTGAGCGGCGCGCTCTGACCGTGCCCTCGGCTGTCCACGGCGATAACCCGGTAGCGCTCCGCCAAAGCCGGAACGCTCTTGTCGAAGATTCGCCCATCCTCGCCGCAGCCATGCAGGAGCAAGAGCGGCTGCCCCGCGCCGTATTCCTCATAAAATATAGTTGTACCGTTGACTTCAATTTTCATTTTGCGGCCCCTCCGGCTAAACCTTGCTCAACTCATCTAAAAACGCGGGACGCCTTTGGATGATGCTGTATACAGATCAATTTTTCATCCCATTATACCCCATAAGCGTGTCAATTTCACGTCATATTCAAAAAACATTTCACGGCAAGCAGCGAAGAACTCTATGACGATGCGGTCATGGCAAAATATTATGCCGGGGCTCAAAATGACACCGCGTATCTTTCAAGCGATATTGACGCGAGAGCATACATTCTTTCAAGAACGCATTATCTGTCCGGGGCGCCGCAAAAACATTTTGACAAATTCATAATAGATATTATCGCGCTGCTTGACAATGATATAAAGTGCAAAGCCGCGATGCTGAATAACGGGATATCCGAAGAGCAGGTGAGCAGCTCACTCGAAATACTTGAAATATTCGGGCGCTGACCCGGCCGTGCGAGCGCGCGGCTTGCAGGGTATCAGGATTTACCGCAAACGCTTCGGCGCAAGCAAGCGTCCAAATAATAATTTTCCGCCGGACGCAGAAAAACTATTGTAATTGAAAGAAACTTTTGATATAGTAGCACGGCTTGAAGCAAAGGAGAGTGGCTTTATGAAGAAGCTGCCGGGCGTAAGAACGCCGCACAGAAAAAACACAGCGAACGATCCGGCGGAGAAGCTGCCGATACCGCCGCTGGTGCGAATACCGATGGCGATGCATATCGGCGCGCCCGCGAAGCTCATTGTCGCGCCGGGCGACGCGGTAAAGGTCGGTCAGCTTATCGGCGAGGCGGACGGCTTTGTTTCGTCGCCCGTGCATTCGTCGGTTTCCGGCACGGTCAAAAGCGTCGAGACCTCCGACGCGGCGACGGGGGAAAACGGGGTTTTTGCCGTTATCGAAACGGACGGACTGCAAACGCCGCTTGAAACTCTCGCTCCGCCGATAGTCGGGACAAGAGAGGAATTTATCGCGGCGGTGCGCGATTCCGGCGTCGTCGGGCTCGGCGGGGCGGGCTTCCCCACGGCGGTGAAGCTTTCGGTAAAGGACGTCGCCGCCGTCGAATATATCATCATAAACGGCGCGGAGTGCGAGCCTTATATCACGTCCGACACGCGCACGATGACCGACGACTTGGATCTGCTCTGGGAGGGCATACGGCTGCTGAAGCGCTTTTTCTCCGCGAAAATCCTGATCGGAGTCGAAAGCAACAAGCCGGAGCCGATAAAGCTTATGACTGCGCGCGCCGAGACCGAGCCGTTAGCGCGCGTGTGTCCGTTGCCGCCCGTGTACCCGCAGGGCGGCGAAAAGGTTTTGATCTACAACTTGACGGGGCGCGTCGTTCCGGAGGGCAAGCTGCCGATCGACGTCGGCTGTATCGTCATAAACTGCACGACGCTCGCCGCCGTCGCGCGGTATATCCTGACCGGTATGCCGCTCGTCGAAAAACGCGTCACAGTTGACGGCTCGGCTGTTAAAAACCCGAAAAACGTAATAGCGCCGATAGGGACGCCCGTTTCCGCGCTGCTCGATTTCTGCGGCGGGCTCGGGGAAGACGTCGGGAAGCTCCTGCTCGGCGGGCCTATGATGGGCGTCGCGATACCGGACGCGTCCGTTCCTATAAAAAAGAGCACGAACGCCGTGACGGCGCTGAACGCCCGCGACGCGCGCGCGCCGGAGCCCTCGGCGTGTATCCGCTGCGGCAACTGCATAACGCACTGTCCGCTCGGGCTTGTGACTGTCGATATACAGAATTTATATCTCGCGGGAAAAATCGAGTCTTTGAGCGTTTACAGGCCGAATTTATGTATGGAATGCGGCTGCTGCGCGTTCTCGTGTCCCGCCAAGCGCCCGCTGACGCAGTATATGAAGCTCGCAAAAGCCGCCCTGCGTAACCACGAAGCGGCGAAGCAGCAGAGCGTTAATTGACGGGAGGCTGATGTTTATGAAGCATTTGATCGTATCACCCGCGCCGCACATACGCGGCGGCGCGTCAACGTCGGAGATTATGCGCGACGTGCTTATCGCGCTGCTGCCGGCGGCTGTCGCGAGCGTTGTTATTTTCGGCTGGCGGGCGGCTCTTGTTATCGCCGTGTGTACGGCTTCGGCCGTGTTTTTCGAGTGGGGCTATGAAAAGCTTTTGAAGCGCTCCGTGACAGTCAAAGACCTTTCGGCGGCTGTGACGGGCGTGATTTTGGCGTTTAATCTGCCCGCGTCTATCCCGCTGTGGCAAGCGGCGCTCGGCTCCGCCGTCGCCGTTTTGCTTGTAAAGCAGCTTTTCGGCGGGATAGGCAAGAATTTTGCCAACCCCGCTGTAACGGCGAGGATTGTATTATTCCTCGCGTTTTCGCGGACGATGACGGCGTTCGCGTCCGACGCGGTCACGGGGGCTACTGCGGTCACAGGCGCTACCGTGGACGGGATCACGGGCGCGACGCCGCTCGCCATCGCGAAGCTCGGCGGCGCCGCGCTTGAAGGTATGCCGTCGAAGCTCGATTTATTTTTGGGGAACCACGCGGGGTGTCTCGGCGAGGTCTCGGCGCTCGCGCTGCTGATAGGGTTTGCGTATCTGCTCATACGGCGCGTTATTTCCTGGGAAACTCCCGTCATCTACGTCGCCGTTGTGTTCGCGCTGTCGGCGGCGTTCGGGCGCGACCCCGTGGACGCGATACTCTCCGGCGGACTTATGCTCGGCGCGATATTTATGGCGACGGACTATGTCACAACGCCTATGACATTTTGGGGACGCGTGATATTCGCCGTCGGCGCGGGCTTTTTCACGACCGTCATACGCGTGTACGGCAGTTATCCGGAGGGCGTTTCATTCTCCATCCTGCTGATGAATATCTTAACGCCGTATATAAACAGGCTGACGGTCCCCAAGCCTCTCGGAGGCCTGAAAGCTTGAGGAAGAATCGGTTGTGCAAGGAGACGATCATATGAAAAAAGACTTTATAGCGCCGATCGCCGTACTCGTTTTGATATGCGTCATAACGACGGGCGTGCTCGCCGCGACGAACAGCGTGACGGAGCCTGTGATAGCGCAGGAGGAAAACCGGCGCGCCGACGAATCGCGCGCGGCGATCTTGCCCGGCGCGGACAGCTTCGATAAGCTTGAGCTTGAGCTCCCGGACGGCGTGACGGACGCGTATTCCGCGTCAAACGGTACCGGATACGTTATCACGGCTACGGCGTCGGGCTACGGAGG
>JAISAA010000346.1 GCA_031266955.1 Oscillospiraceae bacterium
CTGCGGTGGGCGAAGGCGCAAAACGCCCCCGTGCTGCTTCACGCCGTAACGCAAAAAGGCCGGGGCTACGCGCCGTCCGAGACCGCGCCGGAGGCGTATCACGGCGTATCCGTGTTCGACATAGAAGCCGGGCTTTCCAGCGCGGACGCTCCGACGTTTTCCTCTGTGTTCGGCGAGACTTTGACAGAGCTCGCCGGGCGGGAAAAGCGCATCGTCGCGATTACGGCGGCGATGACGTCCGGCACGGGGCTCGGCGGATTCGCCGAGCGCTTTCCTGACCGGCTGCTCGACGTCGGCATAGCCGAGGGGCACGCCGCGGCTATGGCGGCGGGGCTCGCCGCCGGGGGTATGCTGCCGGTTTTCGCGGTGTATTCCACGTTTTTGCAGCGCTCTTACGATATGTTGCTGCACGACGTCGCGCTGTCGGGCGCGCGCGCCGTATTCGCCGTGGACAGGGCGGGCATTGTCCCCGGCGACGGAGAGACGCATCAGGGCATTTACGACGCGGCGTTTCTCGCCACCGTCCCGGGAATGAAAATATACGCCCCGGCAAGCCTTGCCGAGTTGCGCGATATGCTGGCGCAGGCGGTTTTACGCGATAGCGGCCCGGTAGCAATACGGTATCCCAAGGGCAAGGAAGGCGCGTACAGAGCCGGCGGCGTCGGGCCGTCCGCCGTTTTGCGCGAGGGCGCGGACATTACGCTCGTAACATATGGGATAATGACAAATGTCGCGCTCCGCGCCGCCGAAAAGCTTGCCGCCGCGGGAATTTCGGCGGAGGTGATAAAGCTCGGCGTGATAGCGCCGCTCGATACGGCGGATATAGAGCGCTCCGCCGCCAAAACGGGCGCGCTCATCATACTTGAGGATTCGGCGGAGACGGGCGGCGTCGGAGAACGCGCGCTCGCGAGGCTCTCAGAGCGCGGCGCGGCGCCCGCGCGCGCGCGGATACTGTCTGCCGGAGCAAAAAGCCTGCCGGAGGGCGGCGTCGACGAGCTGCGGCGGCTGCGCGGGATCGACGACGAAAGCGTCTGCGCCGCCGTTTTGGAGGTCTGCTATGCAAAAAACGCGTCTTGACGCGCTGCTCGTGGAGCGCGGGCTGATCTCGGGCCGTGATTTGGCGAAATCGGTCATTATGGCGGGAGAGGTCTTTGTGAACGGACGGCGGTCGGACAAGCCCGGCGCGCCCGTTTCCGGGGACGCCGAGATCGAGGTGCGGGGCGGCAGGAAATACGTTTCCCGCGGGGGATATAAGCTTGAGCGCGCGCTCGACCATTTCGCCATAGATCCGTCCGGGCTGATATGTCTTGACTGCGGGGCGTCCACGGGCGGCTTCACGGATTGCCTTTTACAGCGCGGCGCGGCGCTCGTATACGCCGTGGACGTCGGCTACGGCCAGCTCGCGTGGAGTCTGCGCAGCGATAAGCGGGTGGACTGCCGCGAGCGCGTTAACGCGCGGACGCTGACGCCGGAAATGTTCCCGGAGGTTCCGAACCTCGCCGTTGTGGACGTGTCTTTTATCTCGCTCGCGCTGATACTTCCCGCCGTGAAAGGCGTGCTCGCGCCGTCCGGCGAAGCGGTGTGCCTGATAAAGCCGCAGTTTGAGGCCGGGCGCGAAAAAGTCGGCAAGCGCGGCGTCATAAGGGAGCCGGACACACACGCCGAGGTGCTGCGGGCGTTTTTGAAAAACGCCAAAAACTCCGGCTTCAAGACGGCGGGCATAACCCACTCCCCAATCCGCGGCCCGGAAGGAAACATCGAATTTCTCGGATATCTAAAAACAAGCGGCGAAGCAACGCTTGACATCTTGTCAATAGTAGCGGACGCCCACGCTAAGCTTATAAAAGGGGACTCGTTATGAAAAACATCCTGCTATGCCCAAACGCCCGGCGCGACCGCGGTCTTCCGGCGACAAAGCGCGTCGCCGAAATGGCGCGCGCCCACGGCGCCGAGGTGAATATCTGTCCGCTGATGGACGAGGACGGCGCGGAGCTCCGCCCCGAGGATCCGAATATTTTTTCAAAGGCCGAGCTGATAATCGCGTTCGGCGGCGACGGTACCGTGCTTCGCGCGGCGAAGCTCGCCGTCGGGACGGATATCCCGGTTTTGGGAATAAATATGGGCGGCAAGGGCTTTTTGGCGGAAATAGAGCCGGATCAGCTCGAGGCCGTGCCGGAAATACTGCGCGGCGGCTTTGAGCGCGAAAAGCGTTTGGCGTTAGACGTCGAGCTCACGCGCGGCGGCGAGATGATAGCTCGCGACATCGCGATAAACGACGCGGTTCTGAGCGGCGGCGGCAAGGTCGTGGAGCTCAGCGTGTTCGGTGACGGGCACAAGATATCTCACTTCGCCGGCGACGGAGTCATTATAGCGACGCCGACGGGTTCTACGGCGTATTCGATGTCGGCGGGCGGCCCGATAGTGGAGCCGACGGCGCAGAATATAATCATCACGCCGATATGCGCCCATTCGTTAGAGGCCAGGCCGTATGTGCTCGTAGCCGACAGGCGCGTTTCGGCGGAGGTCGGCTTCGGGAAAACCAACCCCGCGTATTTTACGGTGGACGGGCGCGACAGGACAAGCGTTCTGAGCGGCGACTGCCTGAAAGCCTCAAAATCAGACAAGACAGTCTGCTTCGCGCGCATAGCCGGGCGGAGCTTTTACAGACGCGTAAACGAAAAATTGCGTACAAACGAAAAATAGGGGGATTCAAATTGAAAACGTCACGGCAGGAAGCGATCATGAAAATCATAGAATCGGAGGATCTCGAAACTCAGCAGCAGCTTATCTGGGCGCTGAGGCTCGGCGGCGTCAACGCGACGCAGGCCACGGTGTCGCGGGACATCAAGGAGCTGCATCTCATAAAAGAGCTCACGCCGCGCGGCACGTACCGCTACGTTCCGGCGGTGAGCGCGGAGGAGCTCAACCACTCGGTACGGCTGAAGGCGATCTTTCGCGAAAGCGTGTCGTCGGTGGCGTCCGCGCAGAACATAGTCGTCATAAAGACGCTTCCGGGGCTGGCTCCGGCGGCGTGCTCGGCTATCGACGGGATGAAGATAAAAGCGCTCGTGGGGACTATAGCCGGGGACGACACGGCGTTTCTCGCGATGCTCGACTCCGCGACGGCGGAAGCGCTGCGCGAAGAAATACAGGATATGCTGAAATAGCGCCGAGGCGCGCCGATTGGCTGGTGGGTTATGCTTGAAACCTTACAAATTGAAAACGTCGCCCTCATAGAGCGAGCTGAAATAACCTTCGGCGCGGGGCTGAACGTCCTGACCGGGGAAACTGGCGCGGGAAAGTCCATCATCGTGGACGCGCTGAGCGCCGCGGCGGGAGGACGCGCCGCGCGTGAGCTCGTCCGCACAGGAGAAGCCCACGCGTCCGTCACGGCGGAATTTTCAGAAATTTTCGATATCCCGCCGTGGCTTGAAGAAAACGGCGTGGAGCCGGACGAGGGCGGGGCGCTCATAATATCCCGGAAAATAACGGCGGACGGAAAAAATACGTGCCGCGTAAACGGCGCGATAGTCAGCGTCTCTCAGCTCCGCGAGCTCGGCGCGCTACTCATAGATATCCACGGTCAGAACGACGGGCGCCGGCTGCTCGACGAGCGGACGCATCTCGCTTCGCTCGACGCCTTTGGCGGCAACGCCGCGGCGCTTTCGCGCTACGCCGAAGCGTATTCCGCGCTGCGGGAAACGGA
>JAISAA010000192.1 GCA_031266955.1 Oscillospiraceae bacterium
GCGCTTTTTTTGACGTTTCCGCCGATTTTCGCCTCGGATTTCATTTTTGCCGCTTCCGGCGCTTCGTCCCGGACGGCGCGGCGGCGCTTAATAAATTCGTTTTTCATTTTTATGTATCCTCCCGCGTCAAAATTTGCGGCGGACGCTGCCCGCGGCCGCGCGCGGAGCCGTATCAATGAACGGCTATATCTATTATGACGCAAAACAGGGCGAAAGGTTTCGCGCGTAAAAATTTTACTCGACGTCGGCGTAGTCGCCGTATTCGTCGGGGGGCAGCACCTCGGCCTTCAGCGCGTCCAGCTTGCGGCGGAGCGCGGCTATAAAGCCGCATATCTCCTCGCGGAACGCGATGACGACCGCCGCGACGGCGCAGATAAGCGCGGCGGCGCAGATGAGCGTGACAAAGAAGTTATGTTTTTTCATAGTGGATCGTTCCTTTACTGCATTTTCGATTATATTGCGCGGACGGCGGCGTGTTTATACGCGAATATCAGACCTCATACGTTTTCGCGCGGACGAATTCCTCTTGAATCTCGCGGCTCGGCGCTTTCGTGGCGAGAGATACGACCACGATGGCGACGCACGAGATGAGGAACGCGGGCAAAAGCTCATAGATCCCGAAAACTCCGCCGAGCGGCTTCAACGCGAACTTCCATATGAAGACCATAGCTCCGCCCGCGACCACGCCGGCTACGGCGCCGGCGTGGCTCGCTCTTTTCCAAAAGAGCGAAAACAGCACAAGCGGCCCGAACGTGGCGCCGAAGCCGGCCCACGCGAAGCTGACGATGGTAAATATCTTGCTGTTCTGGTCAAGCGCGACGAGCACGCCGAACACCGCGACGAGCAGCAGCGCAAGCCGGGAAATAAACATAACGTCCTTATCCGACGCGTTTTTCTTAAAAATACCCTGATAAATATTTTTAGAGAGCGCCGACGACGCGATGAGCAGATAAGAATCCGACGACGACATAACGGCGGCGAGTATCCCAGCCATCATCACGCCCGCGACAAGCGGATGGAACAGCATCTTCGAGAGCACGACAAACACGTTTTCCGCGCCCCCGGAGGTAAACAGATTGGCGCCGCCCTCCGCGATGAAGGACTCTTCCGTCATATTCGTCACGCTGACGGCGCGCCCGATAAGCCCGATCAGAACAGCCGCTGTGAGCGATATGAAGCACCAGACGGAGGCTATGCGCCGCGCGTTTTTGAGCTCGCCCAGCTTTCGTATTGCGAAGAAGCGCAGCAGAACCTGCGGCATCCCGAAGTATCCGAGCCCCCACGACAGCGTGGAGATTATCGTCAAAAAGCCGTACTTTGCCGCGCCGCCGAACTGCGCGACGCCGTTTTCGATGATCTGAACGCCCGTATCAAGCTCCGTGACGGGCGACGCCATACCGAAAAACGACGTGAAGCCCGGTATACTTTTTATATTCTCCGCGACCGCGCCGATCCCTCCCGCATAAGAGATGCCGCCTATGAGCACCGCGACGAGCGCGAATATCATCACGATCCCCTGCACAAAGTCTGAGATCGATTCAGCCAAAAAGCCGCCGAGCAGCGTGTAAAAGATGACGATTATCGCGCCGAGCAGCATCATCGGGATATACGGAGCGCTGAAAAGCTGAGAAAACAGCTTGCCCGCCGTCGCGAAGCAGCTTCCCGTGTACACCGCGAAGAACACCAATATAAACAGTGACGAAATGATGAGCAGCGGCTTTGCCTTTGCTTCCTTAAACCTGTTTGAAAAGAAGTCCGGGAGCGTGATAGAGTTCCCGGCGAGCGCCGAATAGCGGCGCAGAGGCTTTGCCACGATGAGCCAGTTTATGTAGGTGCCGGCGAAAAGCCCGATGGCCGTCCACGCGGCGTCCGCCGCCCCGAGCCAGAACGCGACGCCGGGCAGCCCCATCAAGAGCCATCCGGACATATCGGACGCCTCCGCGCTCATAGCCGCGACCCACGGCCCAAGTCCGCGCCCTCCGAGGAAAAAGCTTTCCGAGCTTTCCCCGGCGCGCTTTGCCGTGAGAAGCCCGATTACGATGATAACGAGCAGATAAACTGCCATCGCGATGAAAATTTCTACAGTGCTTGACATTGCTGGCATTATTGATTCCCCCTAATATATTTTTACCTCGCTTGACGTAACGCCTGTCGCGTAACGCGCATATTCTAACACACCCGGGCGCATAAATCTACACTGAAATGAAAATTTTCATTCATTTCATTAAAAAAGCGCTTGTATTTTGCCGCGGGCTGTGATATAGTTCTCACTTGAATACGGGCGGTCCTCTGACCCCGGCGCTTTGCCGCGGCATGAACGCCCTTGAGAAATGGAGAAATTGCAATGGATTTAGTTAAAATTCTCGGCGAGAGGTATATGAAGCCTGAGCTGCCGGAAATGAACGTCGGCGACACCGTCCGCGTGACGGTGCGCGTAAAGGAAGGCGCACGCGAGCGCGCCCAGGCGTTCGAGGGGACGATCATCGCGAAAAAACACGGGGGAATAAACGAGACGATCACCGTCCGCCGCATTTCCTACAACGTCGGGTGCGAAAAAGTATTTCCCGTACATTCGCCGACAATTATGTCGGTGCAGACAGTCCGCCGCGGCAAGGTGCGGCGCGCAAAGCTCTACTATCTGCGCGACCGTGTCGGCAAGAGAGCAAAAGTCAAAGAAAGAATCTAAATGTTTGAGGAATGGGCAAAGGCGCCGGAGGGATCGGGACGCGAGGGTTCGGACGGTTTGTCCGGCGGCGGAGAAGAGCCTTTCAGCGAACACAGTGAGTATATTGAGCGACTGCTGGCCGGCGTAACGTCCGATATGCCGGCAAATGAAGATTTTGCCGGAACGCAGGCATATATCAACGCGGAAGCGTATAGCCGGGAGGAAGAGCCCGAGGTTCAGCCCGAAGCCGCTTCCGAAGCGGGAGAGCCATCCGAAGCCGGCGCGTCAACTGAGGCTGGCGAAGAAGCCGGCGGCAAAAAAAAGTCCGCGGCGGGCGTCCGGACGGAGATATACGACTGGATACAGACGCTCGTATCGACGCTGCTCGCCGTCATTATTGCGTTTATTTTCCTCGGGAGGCAGATAACCGTTATCGGTGACTCGATGTTCGAAACGCTTCATAACGACGACAAGGTTTTGATGACGAACATTTTTTATACTCCGGAATACGGCGATATAGTCATAATAAAGGCGCAGAGCTTCGGCGAAACGCCTCTCGTAAAGCGAATTATCGCGACGGAGGGGCAGGAGATAGACATCGACTTCGTATCGCACACCGTCACAGTTGACGGCGCGGCGCTGAGCGAGCCGTATATCTACGAGCTGACGAGCGAGAACGGGGATTTCAAAGGGCCGCTTACGGTGCCGGAGGGCTGTGTTTTCGTTATGGGCGATAACAGGAACCACTCGACGGACAGCCGTTTTGAGCGCGTGGGCTTCGTGGATAAGAGAAATATCCTCGGCAAGGTGCATTTTATCACCGTGCCCGGAAAGAACGATTACGGTATCAGGGACTGGAGCCGCGTAGGCTCCGCCTACAAGACGACGCCGTGAGCTTCGGGCAGAGCATACAATGGTTCCCCGGGCATATGACAAAGGCGCGCCGGCGCATGGCGGAGGATATAAAGCTCGTGGACGCCGTGTGCGAGGTGCTTGACGCCCGCATACCGCGCTCCTCGGCGAACCCGGATATGGACGAGCTCACGATGTCAAAGCCGCGCCTTGTGATCTTAAACCGCGCCGATCTCGCCGACGCCGGCGCCACAAAGCGCTGGGCGTCAGAATTCAGGCGCCGCGGCTTTGAGGCTATCGAAACGGACTGCCGCTCAGGCCGCGGGACGGAAAAGCTGCCGGCGGCGGCGGCGAAGCTTTTATCGGAAACTCTCGCGCGGCGCTTAGCGCGCGGACAGACCGGGGGCGCGCTGCGCCTTATGGTCGTGGGTATCCCGAATGTCGGCAAATCGTCGTTTATCAATCGCGCCGCGGGCCGGCGCGCGGCGAGGACCGCCGACCGCCCGGGAGTGACGCGCGGACGGCAGTGGATAAGCTGCGGCGGCGGAATAGAGCTGCTCGACACGCCGGGTGTGCTCTGGCCTAAGCTTGACGGCGAGGAAACAGGAGAAAACCTCGCGATAACAGGCGCCGTGGGCGACGCCGCGTTTGACGCGGAGCTGCTGGGCGCGAGACTGCTTCTGCGTCTGTGGGAGGCCTATCCCGAGCGCGTCACAGAGCGATATAAGCTGAAAGACGGCGACTCGCCCGATGAAAACGCGCCGCTTGAAATTATAGCTCGCCGCCGCGGATATCTGATATCGGGCGGCGAGCCGGATACCGCAAGAGCGGCGGCTGCGCTGCTCGACGATTTCCGCGCCGGAAAGCTCGGACGCGCCACGTTAGAGTTGCCGCCGACGCGGGAGCTTATAAATGCGCAATAATATGTGGGACATCGAAAACGCCGCGTATTCCGAAGGCTTTGAAGCGGTAGCGGGCGTGGACGAGGCCGGGCGCGGGCCGCTGGCGGGGGACGTATACGCGGCGGCGGTCATCCTGCCGCGCGGCGCGGTGATTGACGGGCTTGACGATTCCAAGAAACTGACGGCTCGCACTCGCGAGCGGCTTTTTGACGTCATAACAGCGCGGGCGGAGGCGTTTGGCATAGCCTCGGCGTCCGTTGAGGAAATTGAGGCGCGAAATATCCTCGGAGCGACGTATCTCGCGATGAACAGGGCTCTCGAACGGCTTTTATTCGCAACAAGATTGACAAACGCGCTTGCGGACGGTCGATTCATCGCGCTTATAGACGGAAACCGGAACGCGGGAATAGAATACGCGAACCGCACCGTCGTAAAGGGCGACTCGCTCTCGGCGAATATAGCCGCCGCGTCGATCTTAGCGAAGGTCAGCCGCGACAGATATATGGAAACGCTCGCCCGGAGTTATCCCGGTTACGGTTTCGAGCGCAACCGCGGCTACGGCACGGCGGAGCACCGCGCGGCGATAAAATCGCTCGGCGCGACGGCGGAGCACCGCAAGCTGTTTTTGAGGAAGCTGTACTGATGGGCAAGACGCAGACACTCGGCAACTGGGGCGAGAAAAAGGCGTTAGAATTCCTCAAAAAGCTCGGTTACAGAGCGCTGAGACAGGGCTACCGCACCCGCTTCGGGGAAATCGACCTCATCGTCGAAAGCGGGGGCTTTGTCGTATTCGTAGAGGTGAAAATGCGGAAGAACCGAGATTTCGGCGAAGCGCGCGAATTCGTCAGCGCGGCGAAGCAAAGGCGGATACGCGTAACGGCGCAGCTTTGGCTGAATGCGGACGGAACGGAGCTGCAGCCGCGTTTTGACGTGATAGAGGTGTACGCGCCGGACGGCGTCAAAACGCTCGAACCGGAGATAGTCCACATCGAAAACGCGTTTTAGAGCCGGTACACAATCGTCTGCGCGGCGATGGCGAAAAATCTCTGAAAAAGTCGAAAAAAGTAATTGACAAGCTTTCCTCAACGTGGTAAACTGATTCCAGTTTAAGGACTTTCGGAAGCTTTTTCTATTTCTATGCTTTGGAAAGTTTTTGATTACCAAGCGTGATGGGGCACCCCATCACGCGCAAAGCCCGGTGTTAATCTCTGATTAACACCGGAAATACACCGGTCGCGACCGGGTATTTTACCGCACCCGCAGAGCGAGAATTGCGGGGAAAAACGGAGGTAAGAACACAATGGCGAAATTTGTAATCGAATGCCCGCACTGCGGTAGATTCGCCGAAGCGAAAACCGGGTTTTTCGCGCGCAAAAAAATAGAATGCTCCTGCGGAAACGTTATAGACGTCCGCACAGACAAAATATCGTCGCGCCAGTGCCCTCACTGCGGCAATACGGTTGTCTACGATCAAAGCAAGGGCGAAAACGCGCTCTGCCCGGTTTGTAAAGAGAAGCTCAACACCTCCGCTGACATATCGCGGACGGCGGAGTTCAGTTGCCCTCAGTGCGGTTGCTCGCTTAACGCCGACAAAAACGCAAATACGTATACGTGCCCCGTTTGCGATACGGAGATCGACGTTCAGCAGCGCCTTCATTTGGCGAAGATATCAAATGAGGGCATTGCGAGCGTCATTAAGTACGAGGGCGATAACAATACATTTGTGTGGAAGCACCCGGTAGAAGATTTTAACATCGGCTCGCAGCTCATAGTCCACGAATCACAGGAGGCTATATTCTTCCGCGACGGCGCGGCTCTCGATTTATTCCCCGCCGGACGATACACGCTCGAAACTCAGAGCATACCTCTCATCAACAAGCTGTATAACTCCTCGCTTGAACCGCAGGGAGTATTTCATTCAGAGGTATATTTCGTCAATCTCACGACACAGATGGGGATCAAATGGGGCACCGACAGCAAGGTGCGGCTTTTTGACCCCGAAACCGGGATACCGATCGAGCTCGGCGCAAGCGGCGAATTCAATTTGCGGGCGGTGGATTCGCGGAAGCTCGTGCTGAAGCTCGTCGGTACGGAGGGCGTACTGAACCGCGACGCGCTGCTGTCGGTCGGCTCCGCGAATTCCGGCGGCGCAAGCGGGCATTTCCGCGCAATGATAATGACGCGCGTAAAATCGCATCTTGCGTCTTCGATCAAGGAAAACAAGATAAACGTCCTTGAGGTCGACGAGCACCTTGACGAGTTATCAAACGCGCTGCGCAATAAAATAAACGCGGGCTTAGCGGAGTACGGGCTTACAATGCCCGAGTTTTTTATCACGCGCGTGATTACGCCAGACGACGACCCGAGCTTCAGACGGCTGAAACAGCAGCACGCGGAGAAATTCCTGCGTGTGCGCGACGAAGAGATACTCAAGCTTGAGGCCGAAGCCGCGCTGGAGCGAAAAGCCGTTGAAGCCCGTTCGGCGGCGCAGATGAAAATCATCGGGGCGCAGGGGGATGCGGAGGCGACAAAGATAACGGCGCACGCCGGAGCGGAGGCCTACAAGCTGCAGGCGGAAGCCGAGGCCGCCGAAATGCGGATGAAAGGCTATACATACGCGCAGGAGACGGCGCGGCAGGTCGGTCTCGAGGCCGTGCAGGGTGGCATAATGAGCGGGGCGGGAGGGGGCGGAGGCGGTTCCGGGCTTGGAGATGTCGTCGGGCTTGGGGTGTCTCTCGGCGCGATCGGAGGCGTTATAGGACTGACGAAGGACGCGCTCTCGCCGATTGCCGACACCGCCGCGGGTATCGGGCAAAACGTCGGCGCGTTTGTCAATCAAAAAGCCGCCGCGCCGGAGCTCACTTGGGATTGTATCTGCGGGCAGAAAGAAATCGCGGGTAATTTCTGTTCCAATTGCGGCGCAAAGAAGCCGGAGCCGCCCGAGACGTGGGATTGTTCCTGCGGACAGACGGGTATCGCCGGCAATTTCTGCTCGAACTGCGGCGCAAAGAAACCGGCAAAGCCCGAAGCTTGGGATTGCGACTGCGGCGAGAAAGGCGTAGCAGGCAACTTCTGCCCGAATTGCGGTAAAAAACGCGGTGAGGAGGCTTCAAAGGATGAAGAATAGAAACAGGGCAATAGTGATTTTATCAATAGTATTTGCCGCTTTCAATTTGATCGTACTCGCGATCCCGTTTCGGCGCGGCGCCGTATTCTGGACGGCGTATGCTTTTGCGGACGTCGCGATAGCGGCGCAGTATGTCATTGCAGCCGTTGCTTTCTCGAAAGCGGAGACGTTGAAAAGCAAGGTCTTCGGGTATCCGATCTTCAAAATCGGATACATTTGGCTGCTTGTCCAGTTGATACTGTCGTGCGTATTGATGCTTATTGCGCAGTTTGTTTCTCTGCCTGCGTGGGTGGCTATTGTGCCGTGCGCCGTCCTCTGCGGCGCGGCGGCGGTTGGAGTCTTAGCCACCGACGCCGCGCGCGATGAAATCGAGCGTCAGGAGACGGCGATCAGGATCAACACGACCTTTATGAGCGGATTTAACGCCGACGTCTGCTCGCTCTTACCGCGAGCGGACTATGACGATACGCTGAAATCAAAGCTTGAAAAGCTCGCGGAGGACGCGCGCTACAGCGATCCCGTGAGCGGCGACGGCTTGGAGCATATTGAGGCGCAAATAGGAGGAGCGCTTGACAGAGCAAAAGAGCTCATCACTGCGGGTGACGCCGCCGCGCCGGACGCGGTGGACGAGCTGTCAAAGCTGCTCTATGAGCGCAATCAAAAGTGCAGACTTTTGAAACAACAAAGATAAGGGAGATAATAGAATATGGCTGTTTTCAGATGCAAAATGTGCGGGGCGGATCTGCAAATCAATCAGGGCGAGAGCGTTACTGTATGTGAATCCTGCAGAACGCAGCAGACGCTGCCGAGACTCAATGACGACAAGCGCGCAAATTTGTACGAGCGGGCAAATCAATTCCGCCGTAACGCTGAATTTGACAAGGCAATGGGGATATATGAAATCATTCTCAATGAGGACATAACCGACTCGGAAGCGTACTGGTCTCTCGTGCTTTGTAAATACGGCGTGAGATACGTCGAGGACCCGGCGACGCGAAAATATATACCGACGTGCGGCAGGACGCTGATCGCGTCTGTACTCGCCGACGAGGATTACAAGCAAGCGTGTACATATGCCGACGGGTATCAGAAGAGAATTTATGAAGCCGAGGCCGCCGTTATCAACGCCATCCAAAAGGGCATCCGTGAGATTTCAGACAAAGAGGAGCCCTTTGACGTATTTATCAGCTACAAGGATAAGGATGATGACAGCGGCGAGCGAACAAGGGATAGCGTACTGGCACAGGAATTGTATCATGAATTGACGAAGGAAGGGCTTAAGGTCTTCTTTTCGCGCATTACCCTTGAAGACAAGCTCGGTACTGCGTATGAACCGTATATCTTCGCCGCACTGCAATCGGCGCGCGTGATGGTTGTGATAGGCACAAAAAGAGAACACTTCAACGCGGTGTGGGTAAAGAACGAGTGGAGCCGCTATCTCGCGCTTATTAAAGACGGCGCGGAGAAAAAACTTATTCCGGCGTACCGCGATATAGACCCGTATGATCTGCCCGAGGAATTTGCGAATCTGCAAGCGCAGGATATGTCAAAGCTTGGTTTTATGCAGGATTTGATTTCCGGGATTAAAAAACTAACGGGGAGGGCTCAACCCGCCGCCGCTCCGCAGACCGTTCAGCAAGTGGTATCTCCGACCGGCACTCAAGCCGCCACACTGTTTGAGCGCGCCTTTCTTGAACTGGAGTATGGTAATTGGGAAAAAGCAGACGACCTGCTTGAACAGGTTTTGAATTATGAACCAAAAAACGCGCGGGCTTATATCGGAAAACTCTGCGCGAAATATAAGCTGACGGCTGAGAATAAGCTGGGAGAATCATTATTAGACATAGGGGTGTTTAAGGATGCGCTCTGGCAAAGAGCGTTTGACCTCGCCGATGAGGATTACAAAAATCAGCTTGTGGGATATGAGTTGCCGACCGAAGAAAGAATCGCAACAGGGAATGTACATTGGACAATTATAGCTGCGGAACACGGCAACGCCGATGCACAAAATCGTTTGGGTAATAGGTATTATAACGGCGATGGCAAAAGCATTCAGAAGGATATCGAAAAAGCTGTATACTGGTGGACTAAAGCTGCCGAACAGGATGATGCAAAGGCACAAAATGAGTTGGGTGACGTATATAGCACCGATGGTCGTGGCGTCCAAGAAGACCCCGAAAAAGCGGTGTTCTGGTGGTCTAAGGCCGCAGAACAGGGTTATGCAATGGCTCAATCGAATTTGGGTTTCGCATATAGCGATGGTTATGGTGTCCAAGAAGACCCCGAAAAAGCAGTGTTTTGGTACACAAAAGCCGCAGAACAAGGTGATGCGGATGCGCAAGATGGGTTGGGTGACGCATATAGTAATGGTCTTGGTGTCGAAAAAGACCCTGAAAAAGCGGTATTCTGGTGGACTAAGGCCGCAGAACAAGGTGATGCAAGTGCACAAAATGATTTGGGTGTCGCATATAGCAATGGTTTTGGTGTCGAAAAAGACCTTGCAAAAGCGGCATTCTGGTGGACTAAGGCCGCAGAACAAGGTCATGAATTTGCTAAAAATAATTTAGGTTTCGCATATATCGATGGTCTTGGCGTTCCAAAAGACACCGAAAAAGCTGTATATTGGTGGACTAAAGTCAGATTGCTACGTGATGCAAGAGCACAAAGTGAGTTGGGTGACGCATATAACAATGGCCTCGGTGTTCAAAAAGACCCCGGAAAAGCGATATATTGGTGGACTAAAGCTGCTGAACAAGATCATACACATGCACAAAATATGTTAGGTCTCGCATATAAAAAGGGTTTTGGCGTCCAAAAAGACCTCGAAAAAGCAGTATTTTGGTACACAAAGGCTGCTGAACAAGGTTATGCAGTGGCTCAAAATAATTTGGGTGTCGCATATTGGGACGGTCTTGGCGTCCAAAAAGACCCCGAAAAAGCGGTGTTCTGCTTCTCTAAGGCCGCGGAACAGGGGATTGCAAATGCTCAACATTCTTTGGGTTTCGCATATGACGAGGGTATCGGCATCCAAAAAGACCCTGAAAAAGCGGCGTTTTGGTACACAAAGGCTGCTGAACAAGGTTATGCAACGGCTCAAAATAATTTGGGTGTCGCATATTGGGACGGTCGTGGCGTCCAAAAAGACCCCGAAAAAGCGGTGTTCTGGTTCTCTAAGGCCGCGGAACAGGGGATTGCAAGTGCTCAACAAGAATTGGCTTTCGCATATGACGAGGGTATCGGCATCCAAAAAGACCTTGAAAAAGCGGCGTTTTGGTACACAAAGGCTGCTGAACAAGGTCATGCAACGGCTCAAAATAATTTAGGTTTCGCATATATCGATGGTCTTGGCGTCCAAAAAGACCCTGAAAAAGCGGTGTTTTGGTTAAAAAAAGCGGCAGAACAAGGTCATGAAACGGCTCAATCGAATTTGGGAGCCGCATATAGAAATGGTTCCAGCGTCCAAAAAGACCTCGAAAAAGCAGCGTTTTGGTCCACAAAAGCGGCGGAACAAGGGAATCGTTTGGATCAATTCGCACTCGGGTGTTCTTACGAGGAAGGACTTGGTGTGAGTAAAGATAAAAAAACAGCAAAGATGTGGTATCAAAAAGCTGCGGCGCAGGGACATGAAGCGGCAAAGGAAAAGCTGAATCGCTTTGGATGGCGGTAACTGTGCCGGTCATTAAATTGCGGGATAACAAACACCTTTTATTAACAGGAGAATAATTATGAGTAAAAACAAGAAGATCACCGTCAAGACCGAGCGTAAAGGAATATTAAAAAGGCTCCCTAAAATAGTTGCAAGGAACTCAATTCGCTCTGGATTTATTTTTCTGTTTGCGGTGCTTGTATTGGTGTATATAGTATACAAATATTTTCCATCATCCGATTTTGTACAGATTATTTATGCAGGTGATTTGATTGTGTTTATCGGAGCAATTTACATTGGGACAATTGAAATATGGCAAAACAGAAAAACCTATAAGAAAAGTAAAATAAAAAGCAAGTCGAGTGATGATGTTGGGCAGACGCCGATGCAATCCGTTGGTAACAGTAATGCGAATAAAATTAAAGCGCGTGTTGCAATTGTAAATTCGGACATACGTGTGAACTTAGGGGATAAATTAAAAGAAAAGGAGAAAAAGAAAGCAAAGATACAAAAGAAAGCTAAGGGACACGATAAAGAGAAAGAAAAGGAAAATGACCTCTGATTCAACTGTCCTCTAACTCGATATTTTGCTGCGGTCAAAATACTTTTGAAAAATAGAGTTGCAATCGGGAGAATTATCAATGCAAGATATATTTGAGATAGAAAATCGTTTGAAACAATTTTTCATGGAAAAAGCGGAAAATTCTCTGAATCAAGAATATATGTGCAAATATAAAAATCGTTATAGCCATTGCATTAAGGCTGAAATGATCGCAAAAGAATTATCTGTACATTTCAAGTTAAGTATAGAAGAATGCCAAAAAGCAATGATAGCCGCCTTACTGCACGATTGCGGAAAAGAATACCCAAAGAAAGAAGGCCACGCCAAGCGCGGCAAGAAAATTGCACAAAGTGAATTTGACATTACAGACAAAACCGTTCTGCGCGCAATTCGCCGACACCAAAATAAAGATAAACATCCCTGTGAGACGGTAATAGATTGGATAGTGCATTGCGCGGACTGTGCGGCAAAAGAAGAATCTTATGATATTCAAAAGATTACAAGTTATATCAAAACAAAGTTATAAAACGGAATGGCGCTTGACAAGCGCGAAAGTTTCGGCTATGATATGACCGCATTCGAGTTTTAGCCGAAAGGAGCCCGGATCATGGAATATATCCGACGCGATATGGAAAGCGTATTCCTGCGTATGCAGGAGCAGTTCAAGGTTGTGCTTGTGACCGGGGCGCGGCAGACGGGCAAAACCTTGTGATTCACGCAAGAATAATATAAGCTACTTCAAAAAAGCGTCGAGCACTGTCAATCCCCAGAGAAAAACATTATGCAAAAAATCAATTGCATTCCCTCACGTAGCGCGCTATAATAAAATAGAGTTATTACAGAAGGGGAGCGCATTATGTCATACACTTACGAAGTAACGCTTGAACTGGAGGTGCTGCGGGAATTTGCCGCAAGCATTGACGCAAGCTATTCACGCTATATGCGGAAGCACGGTATTGATTGGAAGGATGAAGAAAATCCGATAGCGGCGGAAGACAGAGAAATCGTCGCGGCGAAGGGCGCCATGCTGCGTTGTGACACGCTGGAGGAATTGCAGCCTTTCGGGAATCGCCTTGAAGAGCTGCGCGACAGAATTAAAGAGTTAGAGGATATGGATAAATGCAGCAAGAAAAGCTCGTGCAGTATACTGACAGCCGGTTTGCAGACGCGCTGAGAGGGACGCGCCCACGGCTATACTTCTCGGCGGTCAGCCGGGAGCGGGGAAAACGACGCTGCACAAAATTATCGAACAGCACGAACCGAACACAATTTTTATCGTAGGTGACGATTTCCGCGAACATCATCCTAATTTTACCGCGCTCAATGAAAAGTACGAGGATAGTGTACCGTTCACAGCGCCGTTTGCCGGAAAGATGACGGAGGCGCTGATTGGCGAGCCTTCGGCTAAACGGGGGAGTGCCCCAAGCGCGGATTCGGAAAAAATCTAATGCGGTGAACGTGTCATTCTTATCGCGAGTGTTTCTGACGTACTTCCCGGGATAAAGCACATCAATTTTCTTGTCCACTCCATTTTGGGGAACGAGGGCGCGGCGTGCCGCGCCCCTACTACTGCGAAATATCTAAAACTTGTCGTAAAAAGATATGGACTCAATGCATCGCAACGAAAAGACGCGGCATTTTCTGACAACTTTTAGACGTTTCGGCGTACTACGGCGGGGATTTGGGCATTGGCGGCGCGCGCCGCGCGCGTCCCCCGTAGGGGCGCAGCACGCTGCGCCCTCGTAATATAAATAACGCCTTTCTTTATTGAACCTTTTCCGAATCCGCGCTTGAGGCACTCCCGGCGTCGAAACGACGCTTGACAAGAAGAGACATTTGCGTCATAATACTCCCTAACATACGTAAACCGTACGTCTTGTACTTGTATTTTGCAAAGGAGGGGCGCTTATGCGCTACATCAGCACAAGGAATAAAAACGCGTCGTTTTCCGGCGCGGAAGCGATTCTGCAAGGTCTCTCGCCGGACGGCGGGCTGCTTGTTCCGGAGCGTATCCCGGCCTTGTCGGAGCGCGAGCTCGAAGAACTTACAGATATGAGCTATCCCGAGCGCGCCGGGTACATAATGAGCCTGTACCTCGACGATTTTACGCGCGGCGAGCTCACGGCTTTCGCGCGAGAGGCATACGGCCCCGCGAAATTCGACGGAGGCGAAGCCGCCCCGCTGAAGAAGACGGGCGAGGGCGAGCATTTTTTAGAGCTCTGGCACGGGCCGACAAGCGCGTTTAAGGATATCGCGCTTCAAATGCTGCCGCGGCTGCTTTCGGCGTCGCTCGGCAAGATGGGGGAGACCCGCGACGCGTGCGTGCTCGTCGCGACGTCCGGCGACACGGGAAAGGCTGCGCTTGAAGGCTTCCGCGATGTGCCGCGCGTGAAGATTCTGGTGTTTTATCCGCAGGACGGCGTTTCCGACGTGCAGAAGCTTCAGATGACGACGCAGGAGGGGAGCAACGTCGGCGTGTGCGCCGTGCGCGGCAATTTCGACGACGCGCAGGCGGGCGTAAAGGCTATTTTCTCGGACGCGAGGCTCAGGAGCGAGCTCGACGGGCGCGGATATTTTCTGTCCTCGGCGAACTCGATAAACTGGGGAAGGCTTGTGCCGCAGATAGCGTATTATGTTTCGGCCTACTGCGACCTTTTGAAAAGCGATGAGATCAAGCCGGGTGAGGAAATCAATTTCTGCGTGCCGACGGGCAATTTCGGCAATATACTCGCCGGCTGGTACGCGAAAAAAATGGGCGTGCCGATAAACCGCCTCATCTGCGCGTCGAATGAAAACTACGTACTTGAAACGTTTATCAAATCCGGCGTGTACAACAGGCGGCGGAGGTTCCACACGACGAGCTCTCCCTCAATGGATATTCTCGTGTCGAGCAATTTAGAGCGGCTGCTGTTCAGCCTCTCGGACGGCGACGACGAGCTGATATCCCGCCTTATGAACAGGAAAAGCGTCTATACTGTCCCGGAAAAAATATCAAAGCGCGTCGCCGGGACGTTTTACGGAGGGCACTGCGGTGAGAAGCTCACGAAAAAAACGATTTCAAGCGTGTTCCGCGAGAAAAAATATCTGATAGACACGCACACGGCCGTGGCCTGCGCCGTGCTCGAAGCCTACAGAGCGCAGACCGGCTCCGCCGCCAAAACCGTCGTCGTATCCACGGCGAGCCCGTTCAAATTCTGCGGCAGCGTGCTCAACGCCCTCGGCGAAAGCGCCGAATCGGGTGGCCTCGAACTGATAGACCGCCTCGAAAAAGTAAGCGGCGTCGCCGCCCCCGAGCCGCTGAAATCACTGCGCGGAAAAAAAGAACGCTTCACAGCGGTAGCTGATAAGCCGGAAATGACGGACGCCGTGCTCCGCGCCTGCGGCGCGGACGTATGATTTAACGTGCGTGCGCGCACGGGAAACGCGGCATTCGCCGCGATGTCGCGGTGAATTCGTCCTTGTAGGGGCGACCGTCCCCGGTCGCCCGCGCACCCCGAAATTCACGAGGAACGGCGAGAAACAGGAACGGCGGGCGACCGAGGGCGGTCGCCCCTACGGGACGGGGGAACGACGGGGCGTCGAGGACGCCACCCCCTACGAACGAGGGAGAGCGGTTTCGTCCCGTTCGCACAGCAGGGCGGCAGCGAAACGCGCCGATTCGCGTGTGGACTGCGCCGCGCGTAAACGCGCGGACGTATGATTTAACGTGCGTGCGCGCACGGGGCACGCGGCGGTCGCCGCGACGGGGGGGCGCTTCACAAACCGTCCGCACAGCAGGGCGGCAGCAAAACGCGGCGATTCGCGTGTGGATGAAAGGTGCTATCGCACCACGCTCCCGATACAGCCCGCAAATGACAGCGCCGCGCCTACCGGTTGCAAACAACCACCGTAAGCCCCCGCGATTTGGGGGTTTCAAAAGGGGGAATCCCCCTTTTGCCGTTCTTTCCCCCATTTCTTTCGGCAAAGAAATGGGGCGCCCGCCGCGCAGGCGAAAAGGACGCGGGCGGGTGAGGACACCCGCCCCTACAACGGAGGACGGGGCGGGACGCCGCGCCGCGTAGGCGCATCAATAAAAAGGAGAAGATGGATTTGGCGCTTTTCGTAATAGGTGATTTGCATTTATCGCTCGGCGGGTCAAAGCCGATGGATATTTTCGACGGCTGGGACGGCTACGTCGAGAAAATAAAAGCCGGCTTCGAGCGCATCGCGCCCGAGGATACCGTCGTGCTCTGCGGCGACTTGACGTGGGCGCTGTCGCTCGAGGAGGCCGAGGAGGATTTTCGCTTTGTCGCGGGGCTGCCCGGAAAAAAAATACTCTTAAAGGGCAATCACGACTATTGGTTCACGACCGCGGCGAAGGCGTATACGTTTTTTAAGGCGCGCGGCTTCGACGATATCGAGATATTGAACAACAACGCCTTTTTGTACGGGGACGCCGTTCTCTGCGGCACGCGCGGCTGGCTTTACGACGAAAGCGTGGACGGGGAGCATAACAGAAAGATACTCAAGCGGGAGGCGGTGCGCTTTGAGCTGTCGCTCGCGGCGGCGGAAAAAAAGAGCTCGGGCGAAAAGCTTTGCTTCTTCCATTATCCGCCGCGCTTCAAGGGCTACGTCTGCGACGAGATAGTGGCGCTGATGGAGAAATACGGTGTAAAGCGCTGCTGGTACGGGCACATCCACGGGAGGAAAGGGCACCGCAGCGCCGTCACCGGAGTCGTCGGCGGGATCGAATACAATATGGTTTCGGCGGATTACGTGGACTTCGTTCCGCAAAATATACATATATAGTTGCATTTGCGCGAAGCGTATGATATACTCGCAAACGCGCGAGAGCTAAAATTTATATAATTGCATAAAGCATACTGGGAGGATAAACGCAGTGAATGTGACCGCATTTGAGAAAAAAGAGAACAACACAGCAGAGCTCACCGTTGAGATCGAGGCCGAGATTTTTAACGGCGCGGTGGAGAGCGTGTACAAAAGGACCCGCGGAAAGATCTCGGTGCCGGGCTTCCGTCCGGGGAAGGCGCCGAGAAAAATCATCGAAAACCTGTACGGCGCTTCGGTGTTCCAAGACGACGCCCTCGACGAGATTCTGCCGTTAGCGCTCAGCTTTGGGATAAGCGAAAAGGAGCTGCGCACGGTCGGCTATCCCAAGCTCGGCGACGTGAGCGTCGGCGACGACAAGACAGTGTCCGCGATATTTACGGTAACGCTGTATCCCGAGATCGAGATCGGGGAGTATAAAGGCATCCGCGCTTCAAAGCCGTCTACGGACGTGCCGGAAAGCGCCGTGGATTCCGAGATAGAAGCGCTGCGTCTGCGCAACGCGAGCATTGAAACGACAGAGCGTCCCGCGATAAACGGCGACACGGTGATAATAGATTATGCCGGTTCGATAGACGGAGTGCCGTTTGACGGCGGGACCGCGGAGAATCACGAATTAGAGCTCGGCTCCGGTTCGTTCATACCGGGCTTTGAGGAAAAGCTGCAAGGTATGACGACGGGCGAAACACGCGATATCGACGTCGTTTTCCCGGAGGAATACCACGCGGAGCAGCTCGCCGGGAAACCCGCCGTATTCAGCGTCACGATGCGAGAGGTGCGAACGAAGACGCTGCCGGAGGCGGACGATGAGTTCGCAAAGGACGTGTCCGAATTCGACACGATCGCAGAATATCGCGCCGACGTGCGTAAAAAGCTTGAAGAAGCGCGCGAAAAGGACGCCGCCGACTGGTTTGAAAACGCGCTGCTCGACGCGCTCGCCGAAACCGTCACCGGGGAAATACCGGAGGAAATGATCGAGGAGCAGATAGACAGCGGCCTGAGAAATATGCAAACGCAGCTTTCTCAATACGGCATAGACCCAGACGCGTATTTCAAAATGTCCGGGCTGACGACGGAGGATTACCGCCGCGATTCGCGTCCGCAGGCGGAAAAGCAGGTCAAGGTGTCCCTTGCCCTCGAAAAAATCGTCGAGAAAGAGGACATCACGGCCACGGACGAGCAGGTCGAAGCGATGTACGCCGAGATGGCCGAGCGCTACAGCACCGACGTCGATACCGTAAAAGGCTCGGTCGAGGAGGACGCGGCGCGGCACGAGACGAAAATGCGGGCCGCGATAAAGCTTGTCGTCGAAAACGGCATAGCGGAGCCCGTCGCGACAAAGTCCGATACAAGTGACGCTCCGGCGGAAAGCGGGGAGCCGAAGCCCAAGCGCGCCCGCCGCGCCGCGCCCAAAGCGAAGGCAGAGGCCGAAGCGCCTCAGGAAAGCGCCCAAGAAGGTGCGAAAGAGAGCGCGGAAGAAGCCGCGCCCGAAAAGCCGAAACGTCAGACGAAAGCGGCAAGCGGCGCCAAAGCGAAGGACGGGGAAAAGACGGAAAGCGTTCCTGAGAAAAAGCCCGCCAAAAAAGCCGCGAAGCCCGAAGCGCCTGAGGACGGGGAAAGCGCCCCGGAAAAGCCTAAGCGGACGCGTGCGAAGAAGCCGCCCGCCGAAGAAAGCGGCGACTAGGTTTTAAGGCTGCGTATATTTTTAGCCGTATACTTTTTGCTATGAACGGATATTATTGAAAGACGTCGGTAATATCGGATATGTTCCGGAAACACATATTTTTTAATAAAAGGAGTTTTGAAAATGAGTCTCGTACCTTATGTAGTGGAGCAGACCGCGCGGGGGGAGCGTTCTTACGATATATTCTCGCGTCTGCTCAATGACAGGATCATATTTCTAAGCGAGGAGGTGAACGACACGACGGCGGGGCTCATCGTCGCGCAGCTTCTTTTCCTCGAATCGCAGGACCCCGACAAGGAAATTCATTTTTACATCAATTCGCCGGGAGGCTCCGTGACCGCCGGTCTCGCGATTTACGACACGATGCAGTATATAAAGGCGGACGTGTCCACGATCTGCATCGGTATGGCGGCGAGTATGGGCGCGTTCCTGCTGTCGTCGGGTACTAAGGGCAAGCGCGTCGCGCTTCCGAACGCCGAGATCATGATACATCAGCCGTCAGGCGGTTTTCAGGGTCAGGCGACGGATATTCAGATACACGCGGAGAATATCCTGAAAATCAAGGGCCGCCTGAATAAGATACTCGCCGAAAACACGAGCAAAAGCGTGGATGAGGTGCGCGCCGCGTCAGAGCGCGACAATTTTATGACGGCGGAGGAAGCCCGCGACTTCGGCCTGATAGACAATGTGATAAACAAGAGGTAAGCGGACGGCGTATACGCGAAAACGGGGGAGTTTAAGTGCCTAAGAACAATAACGACAAGCTTTTAAGATGCGGCTTTTGCGGCAAAAGGCAGGATCAGGTGGAACGGCTGCTTGTCGGGCAGGGCGACGTCTGTATATGCAACGAGTGCGTATCGGCGTGTATGAATCAAATAGACGACGACGCGGAGCTGATAGGCTACGGAACGGCGCGTCCGCGCGCGCACGCGCCTCTCGGCAGTCTGCCGAAGCCCGCCGAGATACACGCGGCGCTCAACGAATACGTCGTGGGTCAGGAGACGGCGAAGATAGCGCTGTCCGTCGCCGTATACAACCATTACAAGCGGATATCGAACAGACACAGGTCTGATACGGAGCTGCAAAAGAGCAACATTCTGCTCGTCGGGCCCACCGGCAGCGGCAAAACGATGCTCGCGCAAACGCTCGCGAGGATGCTGCACGTCCCGTTCGCGATAGCGGACGCGACGACGCTAACGGAGGCGGGCTACGTCGGCGACGACGTCGAAAATATCCTGCTGAGGCTGCTTCTCGCGGCGGATTTAGACGTGGAGCAGGCCCAGTGCGGCATTATATACGTCGATGAGATCGATAAGATCGCCCGAAAAAGCGAAAACACGTCGATCACGCGCGACGTCTCCGGCGAGGGAGTGCAGCAGGCGCTGCTGAAAATACTCGAGGGCACGGTTGCCAACGTCCCGCCGCACGGCGGGCGCAAGCATCCGCATCAGGAATTCATAAGCGTGGACACGACGAATATCCTGTTCATCTGCGGCGGTGCTTTCGACGGCGTCGAAAAAATAATCGAAAACAGGCTCGACAGAAGAGGAATAGGCTTCGGCGCCGAGATAAAGAGCCGGAAGGAGCGCAACGTCGGCGAGGTGTTGAAGGAAATACGTCCGCAGGATCTTTTGAAATACGGCTTGATCCCGGAGCTTGTCGGGCGTATGCCGATAATCACGTCGCTCGATTCGCTCTCGCGCGAGGATATGATCCGCATACTGCGCGAGCCGCGCAATTCCCTGACGCGCCAATATCAGACGCTTATGGGCTATGACGGGGTGATACTGGAATTCCGCGACGAGGCGTTGGAGGCGATAGCCGACAAGGCGTTAGAGCTCGACGTCGGCGCGCGCGGTCTGCGCGGCGTTATGGAAAACGTCATGATGAAGCTGATGTACGATATCCCGTCCGACAGCAGGGCGGAAAAAGTTATAATAACCGGAGAATGCGTCTCCGGCGCGGAGCCGCCGCAGATAATCCGCCGGCCAAAGCCCCGGCTCAGCCGGGATATAATGAATATTTCGTAGGCTTTCAACGGGAGGTCACAATGTCAAAAATAATACAAGACGACGATATGCCGGCGGAGACCGCGCGGCCGCGGTACGAGAAGCTTCCGCTTATTGCGCTGAGGGGAATATGCGCGTTCCCCGGCGTGCTGCTGAATTTTGACGTCGAGCGCGATGTGTCCACCTCGGCGCTCGACGCCTCAGTGCATTATGACCGCCGAGTCATACTGATAGCGCAGCGCGATATAAGAAAAGAATCGCCGCGCCCGGAGGATCTGTACAAGATCGGCACGATATGTCAGGTCAGGCAGGTGCTCAAGGTCCCCGGCGGGGGCGTAAAGGCGCTCGTCGAGGGCGTCGCGCGGGCGAGGGTGCACGGCACGACGATCGAGCGCGGATATTATCTGGCGGAGGTCGAGGAAATACCCGAAACGGCCCCGCGCAAAACGGCGAAGCTTGAGGCGATGACGCGCCGCGCCGTCGGGATGTTTGATACATACGCTTCGATGTCGAACGCAGTCCAGCGCGAAAGCGTGTTTCCGCTTTTCGGTATGACGGACGCCGGCGCGGTCGCGGACCATATCGCGCAGAATATGTTTGTGAGGCACGAGCAGAAGCAGCCCGTGCTCGAGGCGTTCAATCACACAAAGCGGATGGAGCTCGTATTCGAGCTTCTCGCGCACGAGCTTGAAATACAGAGCGTCGAAATGGAGATCGAGGGCGATCTGCGTGCGCGCCTTGAAGGCCAGCAGCGCGAGCATATACTGCGCGAGCGTATGCACGCCATACAGTCCGAGCTCGGCGACGAACGAGAGAGCGGCGGGGACGACGAAATCTCGGAATACCGCCGCAAGATAGCGAAGCTCCGCGTCCCGAAGGAGATCACGGAGAAGCTGAATAAAGAGGTAGACCGCCTTGAAAAGCAGCACTTCGGTTCGTCGGAATCTGGCCTGCTGAGCACTTATCTCGATTTGTGCATAGGGCTCCCGTGGAACAAGACGACGACGGAGCGGCGCGATATAAACTCCGCGATCAAGACGCTGAACGACGACCAT
The DNA here is from genome assembly GCA_031266955.1 of Oscillospiraceae bacterium. Lineage (GTDB taxonomy): Bacteria > Bacillota > Clostridia > Oscillospirales > Oscillospiraceae > JAIRRO01. Next base: position 21,330 of record JAISAA010000192.1, read on the forward strand.
TTCGGTCTCGAAAAGGTAAAGGAACGCATAATTGAATTTTTAGCGGTGAAGCAGCTGAAGCCGGATCACAAGGGCACGATAATCTGTCTCATCGGTCCGCCCGGCGTCGGGAAGACGTCCGTCGCGATCTCGGTGGCAAAGGCGCTCAACCGCAAGCTCGCGAGAATTTCGCTCGGAGGCGTTCACGACGAGGCCGAAATTCGCGGACACCGAAAGACCTACGTCGGCGCGATGCCCGGACGTATAATCGACGCCGTAAACCGCGTCGGAACAAGAAATCCGCTTATGCTGCTCGATGAGATCGACAAGCTCGGAAGCGATTACCGCGGCGACCCGTCAGCCGCGCTGCTCGAGGCGCTCGATCCCGAGCAAAACTACGCGTTCCGCGACCACTATCTTGAGCTGCCGTTCGATTTATCGGACACGATGTTTATCACGACGGCAAATTCGTCCTCGACGATCCCGCGCCCGCTGCTCGACCGTATGGAGGTCATCGAAATGTCGAGCTATACCGACATCGAAAAGCTCGAAATAGCCAAGCGCTATCTGCTGCCCAAGCAGCGCAAAAAGCACGG
>JAISAA010000355.1 GCA_031266955.1 Oscillospiraceae bacterium
TTGTCAAGCCGCGCGCGGCACTCTCCTGACACGACGAAGCTTCCGGAAAGCAGCGTCGAGCCCGGCGTTTTGACGATCTCGTCCGACTCCCCCGTCACAAGCGCCTCGTTCACGCGGCACTCGCCGGAAAGCACAACGGCGTCCGCGTAAATCTGCCGCCCGGCGGAGAACACGGCGACGTCGTCGCGCACAGTCTGCTCGCACGGCAAGGACAGCTCCGCGCCGTCGCGTATTATCGCGGCCTTAGGCTCTGTGATTATCGTCATCGCGCGCAGCGCGTGGCGGCTTCGCAGCTCCTGAAACGTACCGATTATAATGTTTATCACGACGACGGGCAGAAATGTAAGGTCCCTGTACGAGCCCGCGGCGATAACGCACACGGCGAGCACGGCGAAAATCAGATTGAAGTATGTGAACACGTTGTCCGCGACGATGCGCCCCGTCGTGCGTTCCGGCGGCTTGGGGTTTTCGTTGCCGTAGCCGGCGCGCAGAAGCTCCGCCGCCTGACGCGCCGTTATGCCCGTTTGCGCGTCGGGTTCAAGCCGCGGCAGGACGCGCTGGCGCCCCGGCTCGCCGCGGGAGAGCCGACTGTTTGACCGGCGGGGCTTGTTCGCAATAATGGGCATATGTTCCTCCGTAAAATAGTTCGTGAGTATCCTGATTTCGGTTGCTTGGATTATAACCTGAATTATATTACTTTACGCGCCGAATTTCAAGTCGCCGCGCGCAACGCGCGGCGACTTGGTGATTTAACGTGCGTGCGCGCACGGGGAACGCCGCAGGTCGCCCCTGCAATTATTTCACGTAGTTTTCCGCTTGCTTGGTAAACATTTCGGCGTATTTGCCGCCGAGAGTCATCAGCTCGTCGTGCGTGCCGCTTTCGGCGACTTCGCCGTCGGCTATTAAATAGATTTTATCGGCGGCGCGGATCGTGCTGAGGCGGTGGGCTATCATTATTGTCGTTGTTTTGCTGCTGTCGAACATCAGCTTTGTCATTTCGTATTCGGCGATAGGGTCGAGCGCGGAGCTCGGTTCGTCGAGCAATAACAGGCCGTAATCGCCGTGCAAAAGACGGGACAGACCGAGCTTTTGCGCCTCGCCGCCGGAGAGCATTACGCCGGATTCGTCGAATTCGCGGGTTACCTCGGCGTCGAGGTCGAGGTCTAAGCCGACTGTTTTCAGCACGGCGCGGAGAGTGGCGTCGTCACTTTTGTTGTAGACGCACATATTCTCGCGGACTGTGAGGGCGTATAGCTGCGGGTCTTGAAATGCCACGCCGATTTTTCGGCGCAGGGCGTGGATGTTGTAATCGCGTATGGATTTGCCGTTGTAGAGAATCTCGCCGCCGCCGGTGTCGTACAGGCGCAGCAGGAGCTTTGAGAGCGTCGTTTTTCCGGCGCCGTTTTCGCCTACGATGGCGATTTTTTCGCCGGGGGCGATGCTGATGTTGAGATTTTTCAGGCGGAAATCGGCGTTGGGATATGTGAAGGACACGCCGCGCAGGTCGAGGGATAACGCGCCGTCCGGCGGCGGGGTGCCGGTCGTTTGTGTCTCAATATTAGATTTTATCTCGAAGAAGGTGCGGACTTGGCCGCCGGTTATCGTTATTCGATGCAGATTAAGCGCGGAGTACACCGCGTTTCCCGTCATCGTGGATACTTCGCTCGCCGCCGCTATCAACGTCGCGTACAATCCAATGTCGGCAATACGGCCTGATATAAGCCCGTAGGCGACATACACCAGAACGCACAATTGTGTAAAATGCCGCGCTATAAAGCCTCCGGCTTGCAGAGCGTTCAGCTTGAAATATATCCGCTTGTATATTGACATACGCTTCACTTGCGCTACGTCAAATTTCTCGAAAATAGCGTCTCCGACGCGCGTCGCGCGGATGTCAGAAGCGTTCGCTTTCAATGAGAACGCGCGCCGCGCGTATGACATAGCGCGGTCGTGCGGCGTAACGGCCGGCGTTATTTCCGCGTATGCGTGGTTACTCCGCGCCTCAAAGAACGATGTCACGGCGAGTCCGGCAAGCGTAATACCGACAATCGCGGCGCCTGCCTGTGAAACGACGGCTATCATAGCGAAAAGGGAAATAAGCGAGTCAATGAATGCGTGAAGTGTATTCAATGCCCGCATTGAGGTTTCGGACATTTCCTTAACGGCAATTTGAAAGCTGTTGAAATATTCTGGATCGTCAAGATGGTGGAAGTCGGCAAGCCTGGCTTGCGCCAATATCTCACGGTGGATCGCCGCTTCTATGTAAACCCCTTTCCAATCGGTGTAAACGGCAGGGATCGCCATCGAAACAATGGTAAACGCGAGAATCGCGCCGAAATAAACGGCGGCGACGGCAAGCACGTCCGAGAGCGGCTGCTCAGCGACCACCGCACCGATGATCGCCGCAGGCGAAGTGATGATTGCGACCTGACCTGCGGTACTGGCGAGCGCGATTATCAGCCGCAACGCGATATACAGCTTCCCGTGCCGCCACCACGGGCGCAGCAGAAACCAAAGATTCGACAGCGTGCGCCGCGGGGCGGGCTTTTGCTTTTGTTTTGTTTTCATTTCTCCCCTTTCAACTCGTTTTAAGCATATTTTACGAAGCACCGCTTGTAAGTTCAGCGACGAAGCAGCTTTTATAAGCCCCCGGCAGCGCGGCCCGCGCCGCCGCCGCGCCGTCTTCCGATTCAAACAGCGCGAAAACCGCGCTCCCCGTGCCGGTCATTGCCGCCGCGAGCGCGCCGGAGTCCGTGAGCCGGCTTTTTATCCCGAGAATTTCCGCGCGGAAATTTTGCGGCAAGACGTCCTCGAACACATTATAAACGCGGCTCGCGGCGGCGTGCTTACCGCCGGATTCTATCGCCGGCACAAGCCCGCCGATATCCCCTCCCCCGCACGGCCTGAGCTTGTCGATCTCCTTATACATTTCGCGCGTGGATATTGAAAACGCGGGCTTTACGATCACGCAAAAGTGCGCCGGGAACGGCGGCAAAGCCTCCAATATCTCCCCCCGCCCGCGCGCGAGCGCCGTGCCGCCCGAAACGCAAAATGGCACGTCGGAGCCCACTGTCAGCGCGATTTCCCGCAGCTTATCGTCAGAGAGCTTCGCCCCCGTCAAGCGGTTCAGCGCGCGCAGCACGGCTGCGGCGTCGGAGCTCCCCCCGCCGAGCCCCGCCTCGGCGGGTATATGCTTCTCAATGCCTATCTCCGCGCGATAACCGTCAATACCCGCCGACGAAAAGAAAGCGAGCGCCGCCCGCGTCGCGGTGTTCCCGTCGCCTTGCGGCAGACCGGGGGCGTATGTGACGGCTTCGGCTTCGGCGCCGGAGCCTTGAACCAGCCGAACCGTGACCTCGTCCGCGAGAGACACGCTCTGCATTACGGAAATTATCTCGTGATAGCCGTTCGGCATATCTCCTATCACGTCAAGATACAGGTTTATCTTAGCCTCGGCGCGTTCTTTTGTAAAAAGCTCATCCATACTATACTATTCGTCGCTATTCGTTCGCGCCGAAGTCGCTGAACAGCAGGGACATCAGCTTTACGCCGTCGTCAACATACGGGCCCTTTTCGCCGTCCGCCTCGCGGTAAGTGTTTGACGTTTTGCGGTCAACGCGGCTGTCGTATATCAGGAACGGCACGGGCGTTGCGTCGTGGCCGCGCGTCGCGGTCAGCGTCTTGTGGTCGGAGAGTATCAGTATGCGGAACGGCTCTCCCCTGTCGCGCATCGCGGCGGCAAGCGGGGCGACGACGCGGAAGTCCAGGCGCTCGATGGCCTCAAGCTTGCCCGGCGTGTCGCCGTTGTGCGTGCATTCGTCGGGCGCCTCTATGTGTACGGCGGCAAACGGGTGTTTGTCCAAAACGTCGAGCGCCGCCGCGACCTTGCCCTCATAATTCGTGTCCAGTTCCCCCGTCGCGCCGGGGACTGTGATCTTTTCAAGCCCCACGAGCGCCGCTATCCCGTGGCACAGCGGCACGGCGGAGACAACGCCGCCCGTCTTCCCGAAGCTCTCGTAAAAGCTCGGCAGCTTCACAGCCGTTCCCTCAGCCCAGAACCATATTCCGTTGGCGGGGAGCTTGCCCGCCGCGCGGCGCGCGTTGTTCAGCGCGTGTCCGTCAAGTATCTCGTGCGCGAGCTTCATCAGCGTTTTTAGCGCGTCGGCGTTCGGCGAACCGGCCGGCAGTATCGGCCCGATTTTCTCCCCAAGATGGTCGTGCGGCGGGGAGAGCTTCATATTTTCCGCGTCCGCCCCGGATTGCACGGCGATATGCCGGAAAGAGCTCGCCGGATACACGCGAAATCCCGCCTTTTCCGCCGCCGTCTTAAAGCGCGCGTCCGCGAACAGCGCCGAGATTATCGCGTCCGACTCCTCCCCTTCTATTGACCCCGCGGAGTGGGACAGGATTTTCTTTTCCTCCCAGTCAATATCGGCGTCCTCATACGCCACCATATTGCAGCGGTAAGCGATGTCACCGGGATTCAGAATTACGTCTGAGGCCGCCGCCTCAAGCGGGGCGCGGCCCGTGTAGCACTCCCGCGGGTCACAGCCGAAGATGGAGAGGATCGCCGTGTCGCTCCCGGCGGGCAGCCCGTCGGGGCAGTTCTTCACGCTGCCAAGCGTCCCCGCCGCGGCGAGCGCGTCGAGCGCCGGTGTGACGGCGTATTCTAACGGCGTAACGCCGCCGAGCTCCGGAACGGGATTGTCGGCCATTCCGTCGCCGATTATCAAAATGTACTTCATAATAGATATCTCCTAAATTATATTTATGCGTTACGCACCTACGGGAAAACCCCTTCCTCCGTCTGCGGCGGAGGGGGTACGCGTCCCGCCCGTAGGGGCAGACCTGTGTGTCTGCCCTGGTTATAATCTGCCCTGGTTATAATCTGCCCTGGTTATTAAAGGGGTGAACAGGGAGAACCAGGGCGAACACATAGGTTCGCCCCTACGATACGGGGTTCACAGCCGCGCAATAAATCTGCCGAGGCGTAAAACCGCTTCCTCAATATTCTCGACCGACGAGGCGTAGCACATTCTCGCAAAGCCTTCGCCGCCGGGGCCGAAGGCGCTGCCGGGGATTATCGCGACGCGTTCCTCTCGTAAAAAGCGCTCGCAGAACTGCTCGCTCGTCAGTCCGAAGCCGCCCACGCGGGGGAAGGCGTAAAACGCGCCGCGCGGCTCGAAGCACTCGATGCCGATCCTGCGCAGGGCGCCGAGCAGGAGGACGCGGCGGCGGTCGTAATCGCGGCGCATATGTTCGATGTCGCCGTCGCCGTTTTGCAGGGCTTCTATGGCGGCGTACTGGCTTGTCGTCGGGGCGGACATTATGGCGTACTGATGTATTTTCAGCATCTGCGCGGTCAGCGCGGGCGGGGCGGCGGCGTAGCCCATGCGCCAGCCGGTCATCGCGTAGGATTTTGAAAAGCCGTTGACTACAACGCAGCGCTCGCGCATACCGGCGACGGCGGCGACGGAGCTGTGCTTGCCGCCGTAGGTCAGCTCGGCGTAAATTTCGTCCGACAGGACGAGGATGTTTGTGCCGCGCAGAACGTCCGCAATGGCCTCAAGCTCTTGCCTCTCCATTATCCCGCCCGTCGGATTGCACGGGAACGGGAGCACGAGGAGCTTTGTTTTGGGCGTTATCGCCGCGCGGAGCTCGTCCGGCGTGAGGCGGAATTCGTTTTCGGCCTTTGTCTCGACGTAGACGGGGCGGCCTCCGGCAAGGCTCGTGATCGGCCCGTAGCAGACAAAGCTCGGCGTTGGGATTATGACCTCGTCGCCGGGGTTGACCGTCGCGCGGACGGCTAAGTCTATGGCCTCGCTGCCTCCGACCGTGACGATTATTTCGTTCGAGGGCTCGTAGCTTAAATCAAAGCGGCGCAGCAGATATTCCGATATGGCGGCGCGCAGGCGGGAAAGGCCGGCGTTGCCGGTGTATTTCGTAAAACCGCGCTCAAGGCTGCGGATGCCGGCGTCGCGGATGTGCCAGGGGGTGACGAAGTCCGGCTCTCCGATGCCGAGGGAGATCGCGTCGTCCATTTCCTCTAAAATGTCGAAGAAGCGGCGTATGCCGGAGGGGGCGATGGCTTTGATGTTCTCCGACAGAACAGAATTGTAGTCTATCATACGAACAGCCCCCTTTCCTCCTGCTCCGGCCTCTCGTCGAAGACGCAGCCTTTTTCTTTGTACTTCTTCATTATGAAGTGCGTCGCCGTCGCCGTCACGCCGTCGATAGCGGCGAGGTGCGCGAAGACGAATTCCGAGACGTGGCGCATACTCGGCGCGCTGATGAGGACCGCGAGGTCGAAGGCTCCGGACATCAGATAGAGGGAGTCCACCTCGTCGTATTGATAGATGCGCTCGGCTATGCGTTCGTAACCGTCGCCGCGCTGGGGCGATATTTTCACCTCGATGAGGGCGGTGACGCCGCCGGAGGCGGTTTTGTCCCAGTCGATGAGCGCGGAGTATTTGACTATCGCGCGCTCGCGCTCAAGCCTGGCGATTTCGGCGGCGACGGTCTGCTCGCTCAGGCCGGTTATCTCGGCCAGCTCGCGGGGCGTCAGGCGGCAGTCGCGTTCGAGAAGCTTTAATATTTCGTCCATAATACAAGTATCTCCTATGCTTTTAAGTGTACCTGTGAGTATACCATAAGCCGGCGGAGAATAAAATATATATTTAACTCCGCGTTCCCGCCTATTTGCTTACCCCTTCGGCGCAAACCAAGCAGGCGTCCTTCCCGTTTATCCTCAGCGGGACAGACGAATGGGAAAAGCCGTATTTATCAAGCGCCCGGAGCGCTTCATTTTCGCTTTTGATTGAAATCAGAAACACAAGCGCGCCGCCGGGCCGTAAAATACGTTCCGTTTCCGCGATAAACTCGTCATAGAGCCGCGAGACGTCTGTCTTTTCATACTCGCCCCACGGCGGGTCTGTGACTACGGCATCGACCGACATATTTTTCAGCGGAAGCCTGCGGGCGTCCCATTTCTGCACGATACAACTCCGCTCGCCGCGCAATCTCGCTTCTTGGTATTTCACACACTCGTCATTTATATCGCCCGTGAATATTTTTTTGTACCGTCCGCTTTCGGTCGCCGCCGCCGCTATCGCGCCCCAGCCGCCGAATATATCGGCAATAACGCGAGGCTCCGCCGTTTTCGCCGCATTATCCGCCATATAAAGCATAATTTCCGCGACGTCGCGGCGCAGCTCTCCGCGGCGCAGGGCCTTATCGAACGGCGGGTGCTTTTTGACGCGCGCCATAAAAAATACGAGCCCGTCGTTCCTGCGGTTTATCCATATTTCGGTGTCCGGCGCGGCGCGGCGCGGCGTAAGCCTTGTCCTGCGGGATATATTTTGCTCAAGCGCGGCCATAACGCTTCCCGGGACCGCGCGCAGCTTTCCGCAATCCATAACGACTACTCTGAATGTTTTTCCGTTCAACTGCGGGTACTTAAAATCGGAGCGGGCTATTCTCTTCGCGGCTTCGTCAATGCTTCCGGACCGAAACTCCGAAATAATCAAAAACAGATTGTTCACGCATTTTATATCAAGCTCTCCCGCGCGCGAAAACGTCACGGCGCCGTCCAACGCCTTTACATTTCCGGCGCCGCGCGTTTTTACTATATCGCCGATCATTTTTTCTAAGCCGTAATTGACGCTTGCGTACCACTGTTCCATCGCCGACCGAATTTCCTCTCCTTAAACTGTTAAGGAGCATACCACACGCCGGGGCCGAGCGCAAGCTCCACATCATTGTCACGCACTCAAACGCCGCCGCTGTGAAAAAAGTATTGACAAGCCGCCCAATTATAGTATAGAATTCCATAGCAGAGCAAATAAGTCTATGTGTGGCAACGCCTTTAAGCTGACAGCCTATGTAACATTTTATCTAAAATGTTACATAGCCCGAAAAGTACTTGTAAACGCGAGCCTTTTCGGTAATGGAAACGCACGGGCAGGTGCGCACGGGACAATCCGCACGGCGAAAAAGGCTTGCGGGGCAACCTAAAAAAGCCTATGTAACATTTTAGATAAAATGTTACATAGAAAACGGGTCTGCAAGCATAACGGCAAGCCCGAGCGGTTATGAGCGATCATCGTCTTCAACAGAGAAAAGAAAGGGGTATATATGGAGAAGCTTCGTCGGACACATCTTTTCATTATCAATCCGCGCTCGTTTCGCTTTACGGGCGGCCCGGACGGGATCATGTCC
>JAISAA010000001.1 GCA_031266955.1 Oscillospiraceae bacterium
CCGTGCTCGACCTGCGCCACGCGGGCGCCGGCGCGGACGAGATACGCGCGATTTTTGACGGGATACTTGAAAAGACAGAAGGAGGTAACGGACTATGATCGAAATCACAGGACTCACAAAGCAATTTGACAAAAAGCGCGCGCTCGACGGGCTCGACCTGCACGTCAAAAAAGGCTCGATATACGGGCTCATCGGCGTCAACGGCTCCGGCAAGACCACGGCGCTAAAGGCCGCCGTCGGCATACTGCGCCCGGACGAGGGGGAGGCGCGCATGGACGGGGAGCCGGTGTACGAAAACGGGGCGGTAAAAGCGCGCGTCGGCTTCATCCCCGACGACCTGTATTTCTTCGGCGTCTACGGGCTCGGCGAGTGCGCCGCGTTCTACAGGCGGCTGTATCCGAGCTGGAACGCGGAGCGGTACGCCGCGATGCGCGAAAAGCTCGGCCTGCCGGAGCGGGGCCGCGTGACGCGCTTTTCAAAGGGTATGCAAAAGCAGGCCGCGTTCCTGCTCGCGATGTCCGCCATGCCGGATTATCTCATACTCGACGAGCCGATAGACGGCCTCGACCCGCTCGTGCGCAAGCTCGTGTGGAAGTGCATAGTGGACGACGTCGCGTCACGCAATATGACGGTGCTCGTGTCCTCGCACAACCTGCGCGAGATGGAGGGCATATGCGACAGCATCGGCATACTCGACGGCGGCAAAATGCTCATCGAGCGCGATTTGGATGAGCTGAAATCGGACATTCACAAGGTACAAGCCGCGTTCCCGGCGGGCACGCCGGACGAGGGGCGTTATAACGGGCTGAACGTACTGCACCGCGAGACGCGCGGCACCGTCGAGCTGCTCATCATACGCAGTCCCGAGGAAACCGTGCGCGAGATAATCGGCGCGAAAAACCCGCTTGTATTCGATATGCTGCCGCTGTCACTTGAGGAAATTTTTATTTACGAACTTGGAGGTGAGCACAGTGCGCTCGGAAACATCATATTCTAAGCCGAATTTCAAACAGTATTTTGGGCTCTCAGGCGCGTTGCTGCGCGAAAATCTGAAGCGCTTTTGGGCGATCCCCGCCATCGGTATGATCTGCTGGTTCTTCGCCGGCATTTTCCCGTTTATCATTGAGGACTACAACCGGACCAACTTTCTCGCTACGGCGGCGCGTCCGAGCAATCCGTTTTTCGCCATATTCATATTGGCTTTCCCGCTCATCGCGTCCGTCACGACGCTGCGGTATCTGTTCTCTTCCGGCTCCGTCGCCGCTATGCACACGCTGCCGCTGACGCGCGGGCGGCTTTACTGCACGAATTACGTTTCCTGCGCCGTTATGACGCTGGCCCCCGTGGCGGTGACGTTTGCCTTGCTCACGGCGGCGGACGGTTTCAGCGGGCGGATGCTCGCGGCGTTCGCGCTTTTGGCGCTGCTCGCGCTGCTTTACACGGCGCTTTTCCACATCGCGGCTATGCTGACGGGCAACGTCATCGCGAGCATCGGCGTCGCAGGATTTCTCGCGGCGGTGCTATTGGGGCTGCTGATGCTCAGCTCGGTCTATTTTCAGGAAATGCTGTTCGGCTATACGTTCACGAATTATTTAGAGGCGCTGATTTTCCGCCTCACGCCCGTCTTACATATTTTCGCGGAGCGGGCCCGCTCGCCCGTGTGGATAACCGTCTACGCGCTGGCGATCCCCGCGCTGTACGCCGCCGGCGCGGCGCTGTACTCGCGCCGCTCGCTTGAGCGCGCGGGCGACTCCGTGGTCTTTCCTGCGTTCGAGACCGTCTTCACGCTCGTCGTCACGTTCGCCGGGATGACGCTTATGTCCGTGATATTCCAGTCCGCCGGCTGGGGGCGCTTTCCTTATAACCTCGGAAGCGTCGTTGGCGCAGCGCTGGTCCTTCTCGCCGCGCAGATGCTGATGAAAAAGAGCGTGCGTATATTCAACAGGCGAACTCTGGCGCACGGCGCGGCCTTCGCCGCCGCCGTGTTGCTGTTTTTAGCCGTACTGAGCTTCGACCTCACGGGCTTTGAAACGCGCGTGCCGGACCCCGCGCGCGTCAAGGCCGCCGAGCTGTCGCGCCGGTTCACGCCGGCGCTGGACAGCAAAAACATATTCATATACGGCACAAGACAAGACTTCAACTACGACTACGAGCCCGAGCTGTCCAACAACATCATCTTCACCGACCCGGAAAACATACGCCTCGTGACCGAGCTGCATAAAGGGATCGCGGAGCTTCGCGGCGGCGCCCCGTATTACTACGCGCACAACCACTACTTAACTCTCGACTACCGGCTTGACAGTGGGCGGCTCTCACGCGCATGGACTCTCCCATATAAGGGCATTCTGGACGACGCGAACGCGCGGGCGTTGTTTGAATCAGAGGAATACAAAAAGCAGACCGACCTCCGCAACCCCGCCTTGGGGCAGCCGTTTTCAATAAGTATCCACTCGTCCGCGAACTATATACCTATAAATTACGACGAGATGGCGGTGGACTCATGGTCGAGCACTGATATAATTCTTTCCTCCGACGTATACGGCGAATTCCTTAACGCGCTGTCAGAGGATATGCGAAATGAGACCTGGGATGAGCTCATATCATGCCCGACGGCCGTCGCCGGCCTTGACATCGAATACCAGGCCAACGTCGAGTATGCGGACGGTTCCCGCGGCAATACCACAAGCGCCCACGCCAACATCGCCGTGATGCCGTACTATACGCGCACGATAGAATGGCTCACCGCGCGCGGCTATTACGAACGCCTGACGGAGTGGAAAAAGCACATCGTATCCGCGGAGCTCACGCATTTAATATCATCCTCGCTACCCTACTCGCCGGTGATTGCTGACAGTGCCGATATTAACAACCCGGCGCTCATCCTCCGCGCGCTCGACTCGTCGGTAAGCGAGATGTGGGATCACACCGATTACTGGCAAATGATAGTGACCGTGGAAACCGGCGACGGCAGATATACGACGGGGCTCGTGGCCTACTTCCCGGGCGACTCTCCGACTGCGGCGGCTCTCCGCTCCGCCGCGAATTGAGAAAATTCTATTGAAAAATTTCGGACGTCTTAAAAATTTTGCTTGCATTCTGTTTTTCCCTGTGCTATACTGACGCGGAACTACATAAAACGTCGCTTTTTTCGGGCTCCGCCCGACGCGGAATGGGGTGAGATTCCCCGCGAGAAGGTCACCGTGATACCGGCGCGCTGTTTGATTTTACGGCGCGGAACGGATAAGTCGGATACGTGAAAGCGACGCGATTGCCCGCCATCTCCGGGCAGCCGCGATCATCCGAGCGTATTAGCGCCTCAGATCGCCGCTGTCCCGCGGCTGAGAGGCGCTTTTACGATATTATTTTAAGGAGGACCCTATTCCAATGAAAAGCTTTCTGTCCAAAAAACTGCCGTCTCTCGTCCTGGCCGCGGCGCTCATGCTCTCGCTCGGCGCTGCCGCTCTTGCCGACGACGAGCCTGTCTCTGACGCGGCGCCGTCGGTGAAGCTCAGCCTTCGCGTCGAGGGCAAAACCGAAAATGTGTTCTACGCGCCGGAGTTCGCCGTAGCCGCGGCGGACACCGATTCAAAGCCGACCGCGCTTGACGCGATAAACGCCTTCGCGATCGCCGAGCCCGGCATCACCGTAAGGCTCGAGGAATCCGAATACGGCCAATATCTCGCCGCCGTCGGGGAGGACGCCGAAAAAACCGCCGCCGATATGGACGGCTGGATGTTCCTTGTCAACGGCGAGTCCGCCGTCGCGGGAATTTCCGCTACCGAGCTTGACGACGGCGACGTAGTCGTGTTCTATTATTCCGACGAGTACGGGATCGGCTTACAGCATCCGACAGTTGACGAGAGCCGTCTCGCCGCCGAGGGCGTCGTCCGCTTCACGAGCCGGGACACGGCCTATGACGAAAACTGGAACGCCGTCGTCACCGTGAACCCCGTCGCGGGAGCGAGCGTGACCTTCAACGGCGACGAATACGTGACAGACGAAAACGGAGAAATTCGCCCCGAAAACTATTTCGCATCCTACAACAAGGTGCAGATAGAGCGTTATGACGAGGAAACGGGAGTCCCGACCGTGCTGCGCTATGCCGCGGACTACGAAACAAGCTTCCCGGACGTCGAGGCTGACCCCTACGGTTACGATACCGCCATACGCTGGGCGACGCTGAACGGCGTCATCAACGGCGCCGAGGGCAAATTCAACCCCGGCGACAATATGACGCGCGCCGCGCTCGTCACCGTGCTGTACCGCATTGACGGCTCTCCTGAGCCCGAAACGACGGACGAGCAATTCTCAGACGTAGATTATTCCGAGACCTCCTGGTACGCCGCCGCCGTCCGCTGGGCGACGGAGAACGAGATCGTCAACGGCGCCGGCGACGGGAAATTTGATCCCAACAAAAATATTACGCGTCAAGAGCTGGCGGTAACGCTGGAGCGCTATATCGGCTACAAAGGCCTCGCCTACGTCGTGACGCAGGAATATGTACTTTTCGCCGACGAGGACGAGATCGCGGACTGGGCGAAAAACGCGCTTCAGCTTTTATACAAGCTCGGAATTATGCCGGGACGCGACGGGACTATGAACCCGCAGGGGATCGCACAGCGCGCCGAGATCGCTCTGCTGCTCCAACGCTTTGACGCGCTCGAGCCCCTCACCTCCGGCGAGCCCGAGGCCGATACTGAACCAGATACCGAGCCCGGTGACGAAACCGCCGCCGAGACCGAAGGCGACGCCGAGGACGGCGAAGCCGAAACGGCCGGCGACGCGGCTGATACCGCGGAAGCCGTCGGCTGACGCGCTTGGCGCGTCCCTTTAATTTGCTTGTCTCTCCCCTTTTCGGGGTTTGGCATAGCGGCGGTCACCCGCCGCGGTCTATCGCAATGTTCTTACCTCCTGCTGCCCCCCGCCGTAAGGCGGGGGGATTTTTTTGCGTCGGTCACAAAGGGCTCGCAGAGCGTTTTATCTGCTTGCATAGCGTTTTATCTGCTCGCGGAGCTTTTTATTTGCTCGGTTATGCTTTCGATATCCGCAAGCGTTTCGATGCGCGATATGCGCTCGCGGAAGCGCGCGGCGTGGGGGATGCCGCGCAGATACCACGCGTAGTGCCGCCGCGCGTCAAGGCAGGCCGAGCGCTCCCCGCGCAGCTCGCAGGCCCTGAGGAGCTGGCGCCGCGCCGTGTCGGCGAGCTCGCGCAGCGAGGGGCGCCGGGGTATAGGCCGCCCGGCTATCGCGGCGGCGGCTTCTCTGAATATCCACGGGTTGCCGAACGCGCCGCGCCCGATCATCGCCATATCGGCGCCCGTATAGGCGAGTATGCGCGCCGCATCCTCCCCCGTGAAAATATCGCCGTTGGCGATGACGGGAATATTTACGGCGCGCTTCACCTCGCGGATGCAGTCCCAGTCGGCGCGGCCGGAATACATCTGCGCGCGCGTGCGTCCGTGTACCGTGACCGCCGACGCCCCGGCGGCCTCGAGCGCGATTGCGAGCTCCGCGGCGTTCAGATTGCCGCGGTCGAACCCGCGCCGTATTTTCACGGTGACGGGGCACGGCGCCGCCCGGACGACGGCGCGCACGATATCGGCCGCCAGACCGGGCTTTTGCATAAGCGCGCTGCCCTCGCCGTTTTTGACGATCTTCCCGACGGGGCAGCCCATATTTATGTCGATGAAGTTAGCCCCGCTGTGCTCTAAAGCGAGCTGCGCCCCCTCCGCGAGACACTCGGGGTCGGAGCCGAAAAGCTGCGCCCCGACGGGGCGGTCGCTCTCTCCGGATAAAAGCAGCGTGCGGGTCTTTGAGTCCTGATAGACAAGCGCCTTCGCGCTCACCATTTCCGTGAACGCGAGGCTCGCGCCGAACTCGCGGCACAGCTCGCGAAAGGCGAGGTCCGTGACGCCCGCCATCGGCGCGAGCGCGAGGGAGCCTTTTATTTCGATATCGCCGAGCCTCATCCCGAGCCGCCCTTCCCGCGCGGGGCCTCGCTTTCTCCGGGAAGCGTGACCGCTATATATCCGCGCCTGTACATCCACTTACCTAAAAAATGCGTGACGGGCATCAAGGCGATTATGACGAAGCCTTGAAGCGACGTCATAAGGACGCCCTCGCCCGGCCGCCCAAGCAGTCTGTCCAAGCTCAAAAACGAGCTGAGCTCAGCGTCGAAGATTATTATCAGAACGGTGAGCGCCGCGGCGGGAAGCACTCCGTACAGCCTGCCGCGCACCGTCGCGCCGCCGCCGAGCTCGCGCCCCGCGATCCCCGCGAGCAGCGCTCCGAACATCGCGGGAATGACGTTTGCGGCCATTGTTTTCACCGCCGGAGCCGTCAAAACGGGTCTGAGCGGGACCATCAGCGCGACGCCGGCCGCCACGACGAGCGCCGTCACGAACGACGCCGTGCATACGGCAATGGTGGAGAAAATATCCGCTTCCTCAGTGCCCGCCTCGAGCTTCATAGCTCTCATAACTCCGTTCGCGACGGGCAGCTTGAGGTTGATGACCTCGCCTGTGATAAGCGTGAGATATACGGAGCTGCCGAGTATCGGCGTATACGTGAGAACCTCGAAAAGATTCGACGGCAGAAATATCGCGAGAAGCGGGACCGCCGCCTGAAGCACCGTTCCGACAGACGGCATCGCGTTGAACACAAGCCCGAGGACTATCGGCATCCCGAGCATAACAGCGGCGGCGCCGAGCGCCCCTATCCGCCCGAGCGAGTGCATAGAGTCGATATACCGCTCGCTTTCCGTGCGCTCTCCGCGCTTTTTCCGCTCTGTATCAATGCGTTTCATACGTCACTCTCCTCATCTGTTAAGCAGACGCGTCCACATGACCGAGGACGCCATCGCCGCGAGCATACCGATAATGGCGGAAAATTCGGAAAGCCGGGATGCGCCCGTCTTCTTCACTATAGCGTTCAGCGCCGCGGTGACGGCCAGACCCGTCAGCAGCGTAAGTGTCGGCGGCGAAAGCGGTGAAAAAAAAACGGGACCGTGAGCACGACAACGATCATCGTCATATACGTCCCCGCGTTGTACGCGCTCCAGCGGTGATCCTTCAATTTCACGCGTAAAGCGCCTTTTTGTATGCGCTTTGAAATTATCGGCGCGATCAAAAGCCCGCCTATGATCCC